>NZ_JBFUIC010000639.1:0-2160 GCF_056402075.1 Pseudomonas sp. P4_C3 | reverse complement strand
GCTCTTGTGGTCGGCCATCATCGCCCCGTCATAGGGCTCCTAATAACAGAGCCGCTGACTGGCATAGAACTTCGTTAAGGGGCTTTTAATGTCATTTGATTACCACCATCTCTTCCTCGTATTCACGGCCTATATTGTTGGAGCCGCGAGTCCTGGACCGAGCAACATGCGAATAATGGGCGTCGCGATGAACCAAGGCAGGCAGCCCGCGCTCCTGCTAGCGGCAGGTGTGATCAGTGGTTCGATTTTCTGGGGATCGATGGCAGCCACGGGCGTCTCAGCCATCCTGGCGCAGTATGCGCAGGCGCTAGGTGTCTTAAAAACAGTTGGCGGTGCTTACCTGCTCTTCCTTGCCATCAAAGCAGGCCGCTCTGCTCTAACGTCCAATGAGCGGCTCGAAAAAGAGATAGCGGCCGCGCCAAAAGTCTCGGGCTTCAGTCTTTATCAGCGCGGCTTGTTCATGCATCTCACAAACCCTAAGGCGCTGCTCGGCTGGATCGCTACCATGACCCTTGGCTTGGGTCCGCACGCTTCGCCAAAAACGGTCGGGATTATCCTGGCCGGTTGCGCCGTGCTTAGCGTCACTATCTTCTGTGGCTATGCGATCGTCTTCTCCACCGCGCCCATGATTCGGGGATATCGCCGAGCACGCCGATGGATCGAAGGTACCCTGGCGCTAGTTTTCGGAGCAGCTGGAGTAAAGCTGATGTTCTCCAACTCCTAGCCCGGGTCTGGGCTGTTTATGCATGTAGAGTCTATCGATTGTGTAAGCCACTTGACCGCGCCTTGGGTAACGTTAAGACCCAGCGCCGTCTGGCTGAAACTGTGATGCCGTGCGACTTCTTCTAAGACTCGCAGCATGTTGAGCGAGGGCAGTTGACGCATGAAAGGATGACTCCGCACCGGCCTCCGTTGTTACGTGGGGCAGGTTTATTGTTTTTCTTGGTTTAGCGCATAACCTGTGGGAGCGAGCCCGCTCGCGAAGAGGACTTTAAGGCTGTTGCCAAAAAATCCGGATCAGAAGTAATAACCGATGTTCATGTACAACTGGTTTTCCCACTGGTTACTACCACCAGCCCCCAGACTCTGGGTAAGGCTGCCGCCACCGATGACCGGATCATTCTTGCCGTACAACCATTCCGTGGCGATCCATAGCTTGCTGAGGGAGAACGAGGTGCCGAAAATCATCCGTTGCGAGGTCTTGAAATCGTCCGCGGACTTATCGAAGGCGCTGTAGTTGGCGTACAGCTTCACACCGCTGATCTGATCGAACAGGTACTTGCCGCTGACGTCGTAGCTCAAATCCGCCACATACAAGTTGCCGCGACTGGCGACGTTGAAGGTGCCGTCGTAACCGCCGAAAGTCACCAGTTCATCGGTGCCAGGGTTGCGCGGGGACATCTGCTGTCGCGCGGCTTGCAGTTGCACGCCCCACGGACCGTTTTTGCCGATGTAGTGCACCGCCATGGCATTGCGCCGGCCATCGTTGTTGGTGTCGCGGTTCTCCAGGGACGAGGTCAGGCCGGAGATCCCGACTTCAGACTTCCACGGCCCCAGGTCCAGCGCCTTGGCCACCCGCAGGACCACTGTGTTGCGTTCCTGGTTGTTACTGCCGTCGGTGACATAGCTGTCCGCTTCGGAGACCACGGTGGAGTAGGTTTCACCGTTGCTGGTGCCTTTGCCCTGCCAGGCCGGGCGCAGGTAATAACCGGCCTGAACATTCCAGTCGCCGCTTTGCTGGATGTACTTGGCACCGACTTCTTCGATGTCTTCCAGTCCTATGACGCTGCCCAGGGTTTGATAGAACGTGCTGCCGAAGTACGGCTGCAAACCGAACGGCAGCTGGTTCAGGCCGACCTGGACCTGCTGGTCGGGGTTGAACTTGTAGCCGATCCACGCCAACTCGGCGAACTGGACGTCACCGACATTATTTGTGTACTTGTAAGGGTAGGCTCGACCGTAGAAACGGTACTTGGCTTCGCCAATCCAGGTGTCGGAGTTGTACTTGGCGCTGAGGATCGCGGTGTCGAAGTTGAACGTCTGGATGTCGCGATCCGGGTCATAGTCCCAACGCGCCCGGACGGCACCACCGAGATCAAGGTTATCGGTAACCTGGATCGCCATCGCAGGGCTGGAAAGGGCGCCCAATAGCGCCAGTGG
>NZ_JBFUIC010000638.1:0-1218 GCF_056402075.1 Pseudomonas sp. P4_C3 | reverse complement strand
TAGATCTGGTACTCAGCCTTTGGGGTTAGTTTTAAGAATGGTTAAATACGGGTTGGACTCAGAGAACTTGTCAAGTATGTACAACAGGGAGAGTGGTATTTATGGATTGGCAAGTCTGTCGTCGAAAAGCGATGTAACTGTTGAAAAGATACTTGGTGATGAGAATTTACAATCCGCCAAAAACGCCTATTTATTGTCTATCGCTACTGAGTTATTTAAGGCGGTTTCTGTTGTGCCCGGAATTTCGAATTTTGTATTTTCTGGTGGGTTGGCTACCAAGCATAGATGGATTGGTCCTGAGCTTTTATATAGGGCTAAGGTGATAAATTTAGACGCAAGCAGGAACTTAATTAGAAAATTTGAAAATGATCAGGATTTTGTTAGAGATGAGCAGGGGGTTGATGTAGTTCTTGTTGATATAGATGAGCAAAATTTGATACGTAAGGAAATGAATGCTTGTAGAGATGGATGTGTAATGTTTGAGTTGTCTGATGGGGTGTGCGAAGTTCCAGGTACGTCTGTTGGTATTGTTAGAGAAGGGGCGAAGGGTTGGGGGGCAGGAAATATATGTTTGAGCTTTTCGGATTCTGTCTTTAGTTTTGATAATAGTAACTTGCCAGAAGCTTTCATTTTCTTTGGGGGCGATAGAGATGCTTTTTTTATAAGGGCAGTATTCGCAAGAGTTATGAAGGTGCCCGCGATTTTTATCGGGGATAATGACTTTGATGTGTGTCCAATTATAAATAAAAAGATACTCCTTGATACTCCAACAAAAATGGCGGTTGAACTATGAAGCAGCGTATTTACCGTATTCTAAATGAATTATATTCCCGTGTGGAGGATAGGCGCGCTTTGTATGGACAATGCCTTTCATTACTTTCTGAGAGTAAAAGTTCAGATGGGCGATATGGTTATATTTCCAAACTGAACAAATCGCTTAAATGTGAGAGGGAAGGGAAGATTGGCGATGCTCGCGCGTGGGGTATTTTGACATTGTGTGATCTAACCGACGAGGTAGTCAAAGTACGAGAAYAATTGGTAGCTAGTAGTATTGGTTTTAGCCCTTTAGAAAGAGATCTAAAAATAGCTTTAAGTTTGCCTGGTGAACAGACTGAATGTAACGAGATAGACTGGGCTGCGTTTGGCTTTTGTAGTGTGGAGAGTATCCATGGCAGGGCTGTTGATTGTACTCAAGTGCGCGAAAGACTTGAAAGTCTG
>NZ_JBFUIC010000637.1:0-1222 GCF_056402075.1 Pseudomonas sp. P4_C3 | reverse complement strand
GGAAAATACAGTCCAGGTACTACAAGGTGGAGCAAGCGATTGGAGTGAATACACTCCGTTCACCTACTCCACCCCATTCTTATGCAGTACAGCCATCCTGTTCGACAGCAAGCCACCCCTGCTCACTTACCGAATGCCTTGAGTACCCCGATCATGGCGGGGCCAATGGCTATCAAGAAGAAGCTCGGCCACAGACAGAAAATCAGCGGAAATATCATCTTGGTGCCAATTTTCGCCCCCATCTCTTCGGCGGCCTGCGTACGCCGGTCACGGAACTCATCGGCATAGATACGCAAGGTGTCGGCCACGCTGGTACCAAAGCGGATACTCTGCGCCAACAGGTTGACAAGCCCTTGCACGTCATCTAGGCCAGTGCGCACAGCCAGTTGCTTGAGCGCCTCGGTACTGGAAATGCCCGCACGGATTTGTGCATTGACCATGGCCAGTTCTTCAGCCAGCTCGACCTGACTGACCGACATCTCCTCAGCCACTCGTTCGATGGTCGTGGGCAAGGCCAGGCCCGACTCCACGCACACCACCATCAGATCCAGCGCATCCGGAAACGCCGCACGCAGCCGACCTTGTCGCAACTGCTTGCGCTTGGCGACATACAGCGCTGGCAGCAACCATCCGATACCGGCCACCAAGACCACCAACAGCAGCCCCATGATCAGGGAAACCTTGGGAATCATCGGCAACAGCAGCAACGCAATACCCATTAATAACAGTGGCAACATCAAGCGTACCGCCCAGTACACCTGCGCCGCCGATGAGGAGCGGTATCCCGCATGCATCAACAGGGTCTGGGTGACGGACGTTTGAGCCGACCCCGCCGAGGCAAAGCGCTGGCCGACCCGCTCCAGCAACAATTGCAGGTTACCCGGAGTTTCCTGCCCGGTCGTGTTGCCTAAATGACCACGCTTGATCAGCGCCAGACGACGCTGCACCGGGTCCTGAAGACCCTGCATCAGCAAGATGACGGCGCCGACCGCAAGCACCGTACTCAAACCGATTGCGCCAAGGAACAACAGGCGCGCCAGCTCCTCGTTCCCTGTGACCCGACTTAACAATCCGAGCAAAAAATCCATGACCTGTACCTCTCGATAGCGAACCCCGCTTAAACCTGAATCCGGATGATTTTGCGAATCCAGAAAATCCCGGCCAACATGGAACCAAAAGCCCCGAGTATCAGCTTATGGCCCACGGGATCATTGAGCAGCAA
>NZ_JBFUIC010000636.1:0-1237 GCF_056402075.1 Pseudomonas sp. P4_C3 | reverse complement strand
GTTTGTCGCCTGGGCCGCGCAGATGGCGGGGTTGCATTATCTGCTGGGGATTGGTGCGGTGGCGCTAACGGTTCCGGCATTCACTTTTGTCTTGCACAATTTCTGGACGTACCGATGAAGCTTTCTACAACGCGCCGGGTGACTGCGCTGCTGCCCGTCCTTTTGGGAATCCTTGCATTTTTCATCGTGGTCGGCCCGCGGGCATTGAACCCGATGAATATTGCCTGGTTGGAGGGGGGGGCGATCCAGCCACCCATTACCTGGGCTGGGCTTTTTTCAGGCATTCACCCTGGACATTTCCGTTGGGGCTTAATCCGTCGTATGGGTTGGAATTGAGCAACGCGGTAATTTTCTCTGATTCCAATCCTCTGTTCGCTTTGATCTTCAAGCCGTTTTCGGCTCTGCTTCCTGAACCATTCCAGTATTTCGGGTTTTGGTTTCTGACGTGTTTCATCCTGCAGAGCTGGTTTGGCTGGAAGCTGACGGGGTTGGTCAGTCGCAATGTGGTGTTGCAATTGCTCGGTGCCGGGTTGTTTTTGTTCGTCCCGACGATGATTATCCGGATGGGAGTGCATTTATCCCTGGCCGGACATTTTCTCGCATTGGCAGCGCTTTATCTGGCCCTGCGCCCATTTACGCAAAAACGCTGTCTGGCATGGGGGGCGCTGCTTGGTGCGACAGCACTGGTGCACGCTTATTTGCTGGCGATGGTTGCATTGATCTGGACGCGGACCTTGCAGCCAAAGCCCTCCAGCGCCGCCTGAAGCCGGGCAAAGCGCTGACCGAGTTGATCGGTCTGTTCCTGCTGGTCAGTCTGTGTTGCTGGCAAGCGGGTTACTTCAGTGTTGGCGATAGTGGTCTTTCGTTAATGGGATATGGCTTGTTTCGGGCGAATGTCCTGACCTTCTTCGATCCGGGTACCTGGTCCTACACCCTGCGGGACATGCCAAGTGTGTTGGGCGACAGTGATGGGTTTGCCTTCCTGGGGGTGGGGTGTCATTTTCCTGCTCATCTGCGCTTTAGTGCTATTGCTGCAAGGGACGGGGGATCTTGGCGCCAAGGTTCGCCGTATCCAATAACGTAGGTGTAGGGTCATTCGAATTCCGGATTCCCCTGCCGGACGCCGTTGTAGCCGTCGCAACGATCTTCCGTGGCTCAGGGCGGATGATCTGGCCGGTGATGTACATGGTTATTTTTGTCACTCTTTATGTGGTTCGCGGGCATACCCCGCGCACGG
>NZ_JBFUIC010000635.1:0-1241 GCF_056402075.1 Pseudomonas sp. P4_C3 | reverse complement strand
TCGACAGTATTGGGGGGGACTGCCTAATCTAGGAGCTACCTTCTCTCAACGCTACCCGTCCCTCGATTAGCGAGGTGCTTTTGGATGGAAGAGTTGGAGCTAAACAAATCTGCCAGTGCGCGGCCAACTCGGCTGTGAAGTCATCCCCTAGCACCTGCTCAAGGCAAGCCATAAGGTCCTCTTGGCGTGGTTGAGCGAATACCATGCGGTACAGTGCTAAATCTTTGCATAGTCGTTGATAGCGGGTCTGGTCTTTGCTCATGGGCATGCACATGACCCGACGTTCAACCTTGGCTCCGCCTTCTATCTCGTAAACCCAGTAGGGGACTATGTCACTAATGCCGGCGTTCTTGTTTTTGACAGCTAGGGCAAAAAGTGAATCCCATAGGGGCTCAGTCATCTCATCAAAGTTCAGCTGTGAGCGATGCGCACGAGCGACGTTTTTTCTGACGGCATATCCCTTGTAGCGATGCACTCGACCTTCTCGTTGTTCCATGTCAACGGGGTTGGAGGGGAGATTCCAATGGACAATGGTGTGACACCATGGGTGGAAATCGAGCCCTTCCTGTCCAACGGACGTCGACGCCAAATAGAACGGCCAAAAAGGAGAGTTGAAGGCGGCTTGGACGGACTCCTTACGCGCGACGGCACCCACATCCTCGGTTTGTGCACCAAAGCGCAACGCAAAATGACTACGTAGTCTTTGAGGTAGAGGTGAAATTTGAAGCCGCCCATTTTTCGTTTCGATCAGGTCGGGGTGGAGTGTGGAAGTACGCAAAGTCATCGCCTCAAACATTGCTTCGGCGATCGGACCATGAACAGGTGTGTCTGTTTTGAAGCCAGCGCATTTTGCTTCAAGCAGAACATGGCAATATTCATCCAGCAGCGATTGAAGGTTTCCGTCAATGCAGTACTGCAAGGACAATTTCCAATAGCTGTCCTCATCCTCAAGTGAGCTCAATAGGGCAATCGTTCGAGGAGAATTGAATTGCCGGCGAAGGCCCTCCGCGATTAAGGCAGCAGAGCCCAGAAATTCAGTATCAATGCTGTCTGATGTCTCGCGTCGTACCCCTATCAGTGACCGCAGTGCGCACACACCCGGCGCGGCCAATGCTATGTCCGCCAACACACCAAACAGATCCTCAGGGACTTTTCCTAAGTCGGTGATTTTGTCGTCCCAAGCTTCAAGCCACTGGTCCACGTGGGACTGGAAGCCGCTGAGGCCTTCATCTGCATCGTCG
>NZ_JBFUIC010000634.1:0-1242 GCF_056402075.1 Pseudomonas sp. P4_C3 | reverse complement strand
GCCCTGGTTTCATGCTGTGCGCGGCAATCATGAGCAGATGACCGTCGATTCGTACGCCGCTGGCTGCACCGGCGCTCAAAGCTACATGCACTTGATCAATGGTGGAGCCTGGTTCTACGGCCTCTCCAGCATTGAGCAGGACTGCTACGCGAACATTCTCCAGGCCTTGCCGCTGGTGATCGAGGTCGAGACGGCGCAAGGCCTGATAGGCATCGTGCACGCCGATGTACCTCGGGGCAGCTGGGGAGAAATGATCTCTGCACTATCCGGATCGAAATTCGAAGCGGATCACGTAGCCGCAATGCTCCTGTGGTCGCGCAAGCGGATCACTGAAGAAAACCAATCAGGCGTGGAGGGTGTTCGGGCAGTGATCGTGGGCCACACGCCTCTGAGTCAGCCTGCCGTACTCGGGAACGTGTATCACATCGACACTGCCGGCTGGATGGATGGCCACTTCACGCTGCTGGATCTCGCCACCCTGCAATGCATCCCACCAATCAACCCAAAGTTCAGTCACGACTGGTATTAACCACCTTCTGCCGCCACGAATGGCATGGAACATCACAATCGATGACCTGATCGGTGAGATCAATCTTTTGACGTAGCCGTTCGCACCTTGCAGTCGCTCCACACCCCACGCATCAGTTCCTTCAACATCAACGCCTCCGCCCAGCGATCCGTGATGTCACGCCCATCAGCCCCCGTGATCGCATAAGGCGGCGGGCCGAGTTCGCAGGTGAAGGACAGGCTGGCGGGAGTGTTCGGGCGGGCCAGCCAATCCTCGATCCCGTAGCGCCACCAGCCCAGGAATCGGTCCAGCCAGGCTCGATGCTGGGCGAAGCTCAAGGGCACCTGGACCTGTTCGCCGCTGGCGACCCGACCGTGAAAGCCCCAACTGTGGCGCAGGATGGTGAGGATCTGTTCGTCGTCTTCGGGAGTGGCCGACTCGGGCAATTCCCGGCCCACGACGTAGTGGGACAAGTCGGCCAACAGTTTGAGGTCGGGCATTTGCGCGAGAATGTCGAGGGTGAACAACAGGTCGCTGGTGAGGCGATAACGGTGGGTTTCCAGCAGGATCGGAAAGTCCACCTGCTCGGCCAGACGCTGCCAGCCTTCGATCAGTTCGATGGCTTGCGCCAGCGTGCGCGGCCGGACGTCGGCCTGCAGCGTGAGGTGGTGGCAGCCGTAGCKGGAGACGACATCGAGCGCGACCGCCAGATCATCCACGGTCCGGGGGAACAG
>NZ_JBFUIC010000633.1:0-1247 GCF_056402075.1 Pseudomonas sp. P4_C3 | reverse complement strand
CTTCAATGAACTCTGCCTTGTGAATGTAGGCGGCACGAACGCTGTTCCGCTCTCGATGGCTCATCTGTCTTTCAATAGCAGTCTCTGACCACATCCCTGACTCAACCAGTGCGCTGCATGCCATTGAGCGGAAGCCGTGACCACAGATCTCGGTCTTGGTGTCGTACCCCATAGTGCGCAACGCTTTGTTCACGGTGTTTTCTGACATCGGCTTCCAGGCCCTAGCATCACCGGCAAATACCAGGTCGAATGTGCCAGTGAGGGTGTGGATCTGTTCAAGCACGGCCACAACTTGCGGCGATAAAGGCACAAGATGAACATCGCCCGCCATTTTCGTCCCCCGCGTTGAATGGCGTACGTCCTCTAGCTCCGGCCGAGTATCCGGGATCTCCCATACGCCACGCTTGAGGTCGAACTCACACCAGCGAGCGAAACGTAATTCACTCGAGCGAACAAACACGTGCAGCGACAGCATGAGCGTTAGCCGGGTCAGCTCTCGGCCCTTGTAGGCATTGATTCGTGCCAGCAATTCAGGCAGGCGTGATAGGGGCAATGCAGGCCGATGGGAGACTCGCGGCGCTTTGATCAAGCCCTGAAGATCGTACGCAGGGTTCATCGGAATAAGACGAAGGCGTTTTGCCTCACGCATAATACTTTGCAGGTATCTTTGTACCCTTAAGGCGACGTCAATCGTTCCACGTTTTCTGATCGCCTCCAAAGGTTGCATCAGATCATAAGTATCGAGATCAGCAATCGCGCGAGCACCGATAAACGGGAACACATAGTTATTCAGACGGTTGAACACATTTTTGGAATGGTCTGGTGTCCATCTGGCCGACATGTTCTTGTGCCAGTCCAACGCAACGCTTTCAAAAGTACGGCCGTTAACAGTTTTGGCTTTACGCTTGTTCTCGACGGGATCAATGCCGTCTGCGAGCATCCGCTTCGCATCTAAACGCTTCTGGCGAGCTTCGGCCAGGCCAATCACGGGATAGCTGCCGAGGGAGGTCAACCCCTCCCGGCCGTCAGGCTTTACATACCTGAGACGCCAGCCTTTACGGCCATTGGGTTGAATTAGGAGATAGAGACCGTCGCCGTCGAAAAGCTTGTAGGGACGGTCCGTTGGCCTTGCTAAACGGCAAGCAGCGTCGGTAAGCGGAGCAGTTGTGCGCGACATAAGGGTATCATCCTTAATCGAACCAAAGACTACCCCTAACTCTACCCTCTAAATGACTGGAATCCAGAAG
>NZ_JBFUIC010000632.1:0-1252 GCF_056402075.1 Pseudomonas sp. P4_C3 | reverse complement strand
GTGCACGGTTGATGCCTGATCCGCGGATCGAGATCTTCACCCCTTCGTTGCCCGCCGACTGGGCGTAGATCCCCGGCTGGTAAGCCAGCACATCCTGATTGCTGGCCACGCGGCCCTGCAACGGGCGACGCATGTCGACCACATTGGTGCCGCCGGGCACTTGGGCCAGCCGCGCCATGGCGTCCTCGATCCCCTGGTCTTCGTCGCTCTGGTCCTCAGCCCCGATCAGCACTTGCCCCAGCTCCAGGCTCTGGGCCTCGGCCATGGCCGGACAAACAAGGGCCAGGCCCAGCAGCGCAGCGGGCAAGTATTCAGGCGGGGGCATGGGGGAAACTCCAGATGTACAGGAACGGGCAAAGAACAGTGCGACGCAAGAAAGAACGAAGGGAGCACATGGCAATCTTGCTTTTTGCACGCCAAGGGCAGGGCGGCCGCGATGCAGCGCTACAACGGTTTACAGCATTCCGACGATGAGGGGGGATGCGGCATTCATCCGCCACAGGAATGACTGTTTCCAAATACGACGAAAGTTGTATGGAGGTCGGTTTCGGCACATGTTATTAGGCGCTTGTCTTGAAAACGCAACTGCTAATTTGTATCATTCGTTTTCAATTTAGCGAAGCAGGGAACGCAGCGCCCAAACAATAATAAGGTCAAGGCAATGCTCAAAATGCTTCTCGTATACGGTCATCTGCTCGCTACGTGTATTGCCCTGGGGAGGGTGTTGCAGGCGGATCACAAGCTTTGGAGCTGGCGCAAGGAAATACTGGACCAGGCGCGGCTCGAGTACCTTGATGAAACCCGGAAGATCGTCAGCCTCGCACTGCTGGGCCTTTGGGCAAGCGGATTGTTGCTGGTGCTCCAGGGTTACCTCAATGAAGGCGACGCGTATCTGCTCAATCAGAAACTCTGGGCCAAGGTGACTGTCGTCGCGCTGCTTAGTCTGAACGGTGCATTGTTGCATCGAGTTGGTTTCCCGCTGCTGCAAAAGGCTCCATTCGTCGCACTGCGCAGTGCAGGGCGCACGCGGCTTGCCTTGTTGGGTGCGCTTTCCATGAGCGGTTGGCTATTCGCCGCATTCCTGGGGGTGGCTCGAGCCTGGAATCACGTGTTGCCTTATCTGCATGTGATGGGCGCATTCGCCGCATTCTCGTTACTGGCTTGTTGCGTGGCACTTGCAGTCGCCGGTAGGGCGGGCAGTGTCGGTGCGCAAAAATCCTCGGTACCGGGGTAGCTATCGACGAAGCACGCC
>NZ_JBFUIC010000631.1:0-1252 GCF_056402075.1 Pseudomonas sp. P4_C3 | reverse complement strand
CAGCAATGGAAGACGCTGACGGACTGATTCCGTCAGTCGGGCGTGGGCGCGCAGGGCGAGGGACAGATTCTTGCGCGGTTCCAGGGTACCGACACAGAGGAAGTATTCCCGCGCTTCGACGCCATGGGTCTTGAGTACGGCGTCGATAGCCTCGGGGGACCGCGGGTGAAAACGCGCGGCTACACCGAGTGGGGCGACGACAAATCGCTCGGTCGGTAACCCGAAATGTGCCTGGGCTTCGTCAGCAATGAACTGCGAGTCGGTCAGAATCAGGCTTGCCTGTCGCACGCCGTCGGCCACGCGCCGTTCGATTTCTCGCAAGCGCGCCGGTGGCTGCGTTTCGGGATAGTGCAGGTGAGTCAGGTCATGCAGGGTGATGACGGTCGGACCGTCGAACGACAGCGGCCACAAACTCGGTTCGTGGTAGAGGTCGATGGCTTGCGCGCGGCCCTGATCGAAGCGTTTCTGCTCTAGCCACCGTCGGGCCTGATAAGCCCCCGGAATCTGCCGCAGCAATGGCGTCAGTCGGGAATAACCGGGCATGGCCGCTTCCGGCAGCACATCACTCCAGCCCCAGCCATGAAACAGCGCCAATTCAATATCCGGTTCACCCGCCAGGGCGTTCGCCAGTTCGGCGACGTAGTGGCCGATGCCGGTGCGCGGCGCCTGGAGAATCCGCGCGTTAAGGGCAATGCGCATGTTGCCTCTCTTGTATGAGCGGCACGTCCGGGAGATTGCGCAGGGTGCGTGAAGCCAGTTGCGCACTGGCTTCACGCCAGCCGATCCAGCGCCAGTCCGCGACGTCGCGAGTGGCCGGGAATTGACCGCTGCCCTCGAAACCAATGACCAGATCAGCCAAGCTTTGTGGCTTGGCCAGATCGAAGTACGCCATGAACTCGCCGCCGATTTCGCGAAAGACCGCAATGTCGCTGCCCATGGCCGGCAGTCCACGCTGCATGGCTTCTACCAGCGGCAGGCCAAAGCCTTCCACAAAAGACGGAAACACCAGTGAGCTGGCGTGGGTGTAGGCATGCTCGAGGCTGGTGTCGCTCAGATCATTGAACATGAACAGTCGTTGGTTCAGCTGCGGGTGATTACGGACCCGGGCCAGCAGTGCATCGCATTTCCAGCCGACTCGCCCGGCAATGCACAGCCGGGCAGTGGAGCCTGCCGCCCAGGCCCGTTCGAAGGCGTCCAGCAGGTAGGCGTGGTTCTTGCGCGGCTCGATGGTACTGACCATCAGAAACACCGG
>NZ_JBFUIC010000630.1:0-1278 GCF_056402075.1 Pseudomonas sp. P4_C3 | reverse complement strand
GCATACACCAGGGCCATGCTGACCACGTAACTGCTGGCCAGGGCGAATCCGCGTTTGGGCGTGGCGCCGCTGCCGACGATCAACCCGGCCAGGATCGGCAGCATCGGCAATGAACAAGGCGTGAAGGCCAGCAACAGGCCCAGGCCGAAGAACAGCAAAAGGCTCCAGCCCAGCGCCCGATATTGCAGGCTGCTGGCCAGCGCCTGGTCCGGTGCCTCATTGGCCGCACTCTGCGCATTGGCATTGCCCAGGTCCACGACTCTGGTTTGCGGCGGATAACATAAACCGGCATCGGCACAACCCTGGTAGCTGACCTTGACCGTGCCGCTGGCACCCGCCGGAATCTTCAGTTCCAGGCCCTGACGGTAGACTTGCTGTTCACCGAAAAACTCGTCGCTGTGGGCTTCACCTTCCGGCAACGCGGGATGCTGCCCGACAGGCAATCCGTCGAACTTCAAGCGTTTCTGGTACAGGTAATAGCCGTCGGTGATCTGCCAATAGAGCTGGGTTTCACCGGATTCCAGACGTTCGGAGGTAAACGTGAATGCTTTATCAACCGGGAGAAATTCAGGTTTGGTGTCGAACGGATTGGTTCCCGCCTGGGCCAGGCCCGCGATCAAGAGGGTAAAAAGTAAAAACAGACGATGCATGGATAAGCCTTTGCCCTGTGCTAATGAGGTGCACAGTGGCGGGTGGCGATTAACCGATGATTAACCGCCCCGGCCTTGTGGCGGTGGCGCTTGCGGCATAATGTCGACTTAATCGGTCAATGGCTTAATAGGCTTTATTTCTACGAGGCTCCCCATGCACGTACTGGTTTGCGAAGACGATGAACTGATCGCCAGCGGTATCGTCGCCGGTCTGACCGCCCAGGGTCTGACCGTGGAGCACGTCGCCACGGCGTCCGCCGCCCGGGCGATGCTCAAGGTGGCGGAGTTCGATGTCATGGTGCTCGATCTCGGGTTGCCGGACGAAGATGGCCTCAAGCTTCTGCAGCAGTTGCGCCATCAAGGCCTGGAGTTGCCGGTTTTGATCCTCACCGCCCGAGACTCGGTCACCGACCGCGTCGATGGCCTGCAAGCCGGCGCGGACGACTATCTGCTCAAGCCGTTCGACTTGCGTGAACTCGCTGCACGCTTGCACACGCTGTTGCGGCGGGTGGCGGGGCGCAGCGTCAACCTGATCGAACACGGAGCCCTGACCTACGACCCGAGCAGCCGCGAAACCACGCTCGCGGGACAGCCGGTGGACCTGTCGCGCCGCGAACAGTCGCTGCTG
>NZ_JBFUIC010000629.1:0-1279 GCF_056402075.1 Pseudomonas sp. P4_C3 | reverse complement strand
CTCCATGGCCATGCAAATTTATACGGTGTTTTTACCGATTTCGCGTTGAGGAATGTCAAGGCCGGCGGCACTATTGCATATGTAACGCCTACTTCGTTTCTGTCGGGTGTCTATTTCAAGAAYCTCAGGCAAGTTATGGGGGATAACGCTCCGCCTGTAGCGATCGACTTCGTTGAGGCACGGAAAAATGTGTTCGATGATGTGCTTCAAGAAACCGCCCTCGCAATATATAAAGCAAGCAAGCATGCTATGCCAGTGCGGGTGTCTGAGATCTCTTTGTCCATTGGCGGGTTGGAAGTAACTCAAGTTGCGAGCGTAGATCTGCCTAACGATCTATCCATGCCATGGATCATGCCTAGGAATCAGACGCAAGGCGCGCTGGTCGGTAAAATGGCAAAAATGTCTTCACGGCTGGTCGATTGGGGGTATACGGTCAGCACCGGCCCATTGGTTTGGAATAGGCATAAAAATCAGCTCGTATCAGCTCCTGGGGCGAATCGATATCCGCTTATATGGGCAGAAGCGATTACTTCAGACGGTAGGTTTGTATTTCGAGCAGAGAAAAAAAATCATGCCCCTTTTTTCAAGTTTGAAAGGGGGAATGATAGTTTGCTAGTTACTCGTCCTTGCGTGTTGCTTCAAAGAACTACCGCCAAAGAACAGGCTCGTAGATTAATTGCGGCACTACTCCCAGCGGAGTTTATAGCTATGTATGGAGGAGTGGTTGTCGAGAATCATCTTAATATGGTTCGTCCGCTAGGTGATAATCCGGTTGTAAGCGCAGATGTTATCTCTGCTTTTTTAAATAGCAGGGCTGCGGATGCAGCATTTAGATGTATTAGCGGTTCAGTGGCAGTATCGGCATACGAGCTTGAGTCTTTGCCGCTGCCATCTCCCCGCGCTTTAGCTGAGCTGAAAAAATTAGTTGCAGCGTCTGCTTCTAAAGAAGTTGTTGATGCAGCGTGTGATAAATTATATGCAAGGAAAGCATGATGCTTCCAAAGTACGCTACGTGGGAGTTGGTGGCCGAGCGTCTGCCAACCATATTTCCTGAGGGAATAGCACAACGAAACTATTGTATTCGTGAGTTATCCGCTAAGACGATTTTTACTTTTTTGTATATAGGCGCAATCGAAGGTACAGACGTCTATCTCGGGCCTATCCATGTGTATAGGATGACCGATCGTCAGTCGAAGATGTCTTCAGATGATGAGAGGCTAGCATACCGTTCAAACATGCTCAAAAAGAGCTTTCACATTGAGGGTGTACGGTGGTACGC
>NZ_JBFUIC010000628.1:0-1291 GCF_056402075.1 Pseudomonas sp. P4_C3 | reverse complement strand
GGGCGAAGTTTTTCATGGGTATTCCTTGCGAAGTACGATAACCCGGCAAGACGACTGTTGTCCTTGCCGGATGTTTTCGACAGTAATGAAAGTGATCAAGCCTTAATGATGTGCTCTGCCGGGGCACGGTACTTGCCACGGCTGTCGACGATTAGACGTGCATGCTGCTTGATCAGTTCGTAATCGAACTTATCGTGGTCGGTAGCAAGCACCACCGCATCGAAGCTGGCAATATTATCAGCGCTCAGTGTTTCACTGCTCAGTTCGAAGTGGTGTTCACGCATTTTGGGAAAAACTGGTACGTGCGGATCGCTGTACCCGACGATGCCGCCCTTGGCTTCAATCAACTCCATGATTTCCACTGATGGCGATTCGCGCATGTCATCGACGTTCTTCTTGTAGGCGATGCCGAGTACGAGGACTTTGCTGCCATTGAGCGCTTTGCCGCTGTCATTCAGGCCGTCCATCAGTTTGGTAAGCACGTACTCAGGCATGGCTTTGTTGACTTCACCGGATAGTTCGATAAAGCGGGTATGCAGACCATATTCGCGCGCCTTCCAGGTCAGGTAGAAGGGGTCGATCGGTATGCAGTGACCGCCGAGGCCAGGACCAGGGTAGTAGGCAGTGAAGCCGAAAGGTTTGGTGGCTGCTGCATCGACAACTTCGAAGATGTCGATGCCCATGCGGTCGGCGACGATTTTCATTTCGTTGACCAAGCCGATGTTGACGGCGCGGTGGATGTTTTCCAGCAGCTTGGTCATTTCCGCTGCTTTGGTCGAGCTGACCTGTACCACTTGGTCGATGGCCTGCTCATACAGAGCAATACCAACTTCTAGGCAAGCGGGGGTATGGCCGCCGATGACTTTCGGGATAGTGCGAGTTTCAAAGTTKGGGTTGCCCGGGTCTTCGCGCTCTGGCGAGTAGACCAGGAAAATGTTCTTGCCGACAGTTAGACCGCCTTCCTGTACGCGGGGTAGCAGTTCTTCCTCGGTGGTACCGGGGTAGGTGGTGCTTTCCAACGAGACCACTTGGCCAGCGCGTAAATAGGGTTTAAGCGCATCAGTGGTGTTGATCACGAAGCTCATGTCCGGCTCGCGATATTTGTTAAGGGGAGTCGGTACACAGAGAATCAGAGCATCGCATTCGCTAACACGACTGAAGTCGGTAGTAGCGCTAAAGCCGCTCTCGCGCGCGAGTGTAATCTTGCTTGCCGGGATGTGTTCTATATAGCTCTGGCCCGAGTTCAACTTGATTACTTTGCTTTCATCAATGTCAATACCCAGCACTCGGA
>NZ_JBFUIC010000627.1:0-1291 GCF_056402075.1 Pseudomonas sp. P4_C3 | reverse complement strand
AGCGTTGGGGCCCATCACGCTGATCACGGCCATCGACGAGGTGACATCGGTGTAGACAACATTGGCCTCGTCCGGCGTGTTGCGGCGCAACCAGTTCAGCTCGCGAGTCTGCGTCCATGGACCGGTGACGATGAGGAACGACTCCTTCTCAAGTCGTGTCACGGTCAGGTCGGCCTCGATACCACCGCGCTCATTAAGCCACTGGGTGTAAACGATCTTGCCCGGCTCGACATCGATGTTGTTGCTGCAAATGCGGTTGAGCACCGACATCGCATCGCGACCCTGGACCAATATCTTGGCGAAGGAGCTTTGATCAAACAGACCGACGGTTTTGCGAACCGCGTTGTGTTCGGCTGCCGACCACTCGAACCAGTTTTGTTTACCCCAGCTGTACCCGTATTCCGGCTTCTCACCCTGCGGTGCAAAAAAGTTCGCGCGCTCCCAGCCGACCACTTCGCCGTAGCAGGCATTGGCGGCCACCAAACGGTCATGGAGGATACTTTTGCGTGCGTTACGGGCGGACTCGAACTGACGGAATGGCCAGTGCATGGCATACAACAAGCCCAGCCCTTCCGTGGTGCGGTCGTACAGGTATTGAGAGTTACCCTGGAACGGCAAATTACGCTTGATGTCGACGTCCCACAGATCCATTGGGGCGTGACCTTTGGCGATCCACTCGGCAAGTACCTTGCCGGCRCCGCCCGCTGACTGGATGCCCACCGAGTTGAAGCCCGCGGCGACAAAATAGTTACGCAACTCAGGTGCTTCACCCAAGTGGTAGCGGTCATCGGGGGTAAAGCTTTCAGGACCGTTGAAGAACACTTGCAGCCCGGTCTTTTCCAGCGCTGGGATTCGGCGAATGGCCGCTTCCAGGTAGGGTTCCAAGTGATCGAAATCAGGCGGCAATTCATCAAAACTGAAGCTATCAGGAATGCCTTCATGCCCCCAAGGTTTGGCGTTGGGCTCAAAGGTGCCGATCAACAGTTTGCCGGCGTCGGTCTTGAAGTAGTTGTAGTAGTCCAGGTCACGCAGTGTCGGCAGCATGATGCCGTTGATTTCCGGCATCGGCTCCGTGACCACGTAGTAGTGTTCTGCGGCGTGGAGGGGAATGTTGACCCCGGCTTTCTTGCCGAAATTACGCGCCCACATACCAGCGCAGTTCACCACGAACTCAGCGTCGATATCGCCCTGAGCCGTGACGACGCCGGCGGCCTTGCCATCCTTGATCTTGATGTCCAGGACTTGGGTGTTTTCAATGATTTTTGCGCCGCCCATTCGAGCGCCCTTGGCG
>NZ_JBFUIC010000626.1:0-1294 GCF_056402075.1 Pseudomonas sp. P4_C3 | reverse complement strand
GAGGAAGCCTCGCAGTTCTCTGACGAAGAGAGCAATCGCTTCTTCAGTCGCATGGTTGTTCGCGCGGAGACCCTGCCGTTTGACATCGAAGTGTTGAAACGCAAAGTCGAACCGCTCGCACAAGAGATGTCGATGAACTGGCGTCTGGTCGACAGCGACCAGCGCAAGCGCGTGGTKCTGATGTGCAGCAAAGGCTCGCACTGCATGACCGATCTGCTCGATCGCTGGAAAACCGGTGACCTGGTCTGTGACATCGCCTGCGTTATTTCCAACCATGAGGATTTGCGCAGCCTAGTTGAGTGGTACGGCATTCCATTCGAATACGTACCGGTCGACAAAGATAATAAGGCTGCAGGGTTTGCCAAAACCGAACAACTGATCGATGAGTACCGCGCGGACTGCATCGTTCTCGCTCGTTACATGCAGATTCTTCCGCAGAACCTGTGTGAAAAATACCGCCACAAAGTGATCAACATCCATCACAGCTTCCTGCCCTCGTTCATCGGCGCAAAGCCGTATCACCAGGCGTCGCGTCGTGGAGTAAAGCTGATCGGCGCGACCTGTCACTACGTGACCGAAGACCTCGACGAGGGGCCGATCATTGAGCAGGACGTCGCGCGCGTCAGCCACGAACAGTCTGTCGATGATCTTGTGCGGTTAGGCAAAGACGTCGAAAAAACCGTATTGGCCCGTGGGCTTCGAAACCATCTCGAAGATCGCGTGCTCGTGTACGGCAATAAAACCATCGTGTTCTAAGCACCCCCCAATCGTCGAGCCAGTTGCCCTGCCTGGGGTGCTGGCCCTGGAGTTTTAAAATGAGCAATACCGTTCCGAGTTCGGCTCGTGTCGTCATCGTCGGTGGTGGGGTTATCGGGTGCAGCGTTGCATACCACCTGACCAAACTGGGCATCAAGGATGTTGTGCTGCTGGAGCGCAAGACGCTGACCTGCGGCACGACCTGGCATGCTGCCGGCCTGGTGCCGACCCTGCGCGCGACCTACAACATGAGCATGCTGGCGAAGTACAGCGCTGGTTTGTACGAGGGCCTTGAAGCAGAAACCGGTCAGGCCACTGGCTTTGTGCGTAACGGTTCCTTGAGCGTCGCGACTCACCAGGAACGTTTCACCGAACTCAAGCGCGGCGCGTCGATGGCCAAGCTTTGTGGCTTTCCCTGTGAAGTGGTCAACCCTGAGCAAGCGCTTGACCTGTGGCCACTGCTGAACATCGAAGACATCGTCGGCGGCGTGTATTTGCCACTGGACGGTGTGGTCAACCCGGTTGATGTCACCCAGGC
>NZ_JBFUIC010000625.1:0-1299 GCF_056402075.1 Pseudomonas sp. P4_C3 | reverse complement strand
AAAAAACCCTTGAATTCTATCAAGTCGGTTATGTTCAAATCTTTTGCAAGAAGCGCCAGTTGATTGCGAGCATCACCATCACCGACGATTATGAATCTCGCTTTTTGGTTTGTTATTTTCAGGTGATCGGCTACTCCTCTAATTATGCGGTCAAAGCCATGCCAGTCTGCCAGTGAGGCGACGCCGATGAAGACAAACTCGTCGGCAGGCCAAGAGGGGCGCAGCATAGAAATAGGTACGCTGGCCACATGAATACCGTTGGCTGAAAGCAAGGTCTTATTTTTAACGCCAAATGTGAAATATTTTGATTCAGGAGCATATTGGATTATCCGATTAGCTGGAAGCAAAGCCCAGGGAAAGCTCATCAGTACAATAGCTTGCCTCAATATTGTTTGCGTAAAACCTATATCGGTGCGCGTCTTTATTTCATTAAGGATAGTTGTGTTTGGTGTCGGAATGTCGATAACTATTTTTTTTCCCTGCACACGCTTTGCTAATAGCACTGGCGCTAATATCGACATCAAGTATGGAAAGGATCTTACAATTATGATATCTGCATCAGAGCGAATTATTTCCCAGATAAAAGAACAAACACCCTTCATTCCATTAGGCTTGATCAACTTTACGCTTGCATTGAAATTACTCTCTTGCAAAGCCAAAGCAGTTTGTTTTATTTTTTTTGATATGCCCAAATATAGGGTCTCGTCAAAATATACAATATAGTCTATTTTTTTCATGGAAATATTCTGGAAGCGGCTAATAAAATGTGGGCTGGTGGTTAAGCCTGTGCCCACGACTGCTGGTAAAATCACCTTGCTGAATTGCAAAGGAGTTGAATTCAGTTTTTACGACAGCCTGGCTTTATGCGTACCAATAGGGAAAAACCAACCATGAGCCAAGAGTAGTTATATACATAAGACCTGGAAAAAACAATTTGTAAAGCTATGTATATTATTAGCATTGTAAGCGTTGTTTTTGCTTGCTTGGTTAAATCATGATTTAAAAGTGTTGTTGTTGGGAATAATATAAAAAAATAAAGTGCTAATATAAAGCCGAGCAATCCATAAACCTGCCAAAAGGATAGTATATTGTGTATGTATGCGCCATGCGTTCCTAGGTCTATAACAATTTTTTCGTAACCCCCTAGTATCGGATTGTCAAGAATATGCTGAAGTCCGTATTTAAGTTGTATTCCTCGCTCAATATAGGACCCGTCAGAGGAGTAGTCTTTGGTGAACAATACCTGCATTCTTTCATCTGTTGAGAGTAGCTCGGCTGCAAATGGCGCGAGTACAAAGG
>NZ_JBFUIC010000624.1:0-1305 GCF_056402075.1 Pseudomonas sp. P4_C3 | reverse complement strand
GAGCGTGGTGTCTTCCTGCACCGCGCCGGCCTCGTTGCCGGTCGCGAAGCTGAGCACGGGCGCGTCATTGCTGCCGGTAATGGTGACGGTCACCAGCTGGGTGTCGACGCCGCCCAGGCCGTCGCTGACCTGCACCGTAAACACGTCATCGTGGCTCTCGCCCGCCTTCAGCGACTGCACCGCACTGGCAACGCCATCGGTGCCATTGGCCAGCGTGTAGGTCCACTGGCCGGTGGTGTCCACGGCGATCGAGCCGTAGGTGCCCGTATCCGTACCCGCAATGCTCCAGGTYGCCGTGGCATCGTGATCGATGTCGGCCGAGCTGAACTGGCCGCTGACGCTGAGCTTGATGTCTTCCTGCACCGCGCCGGCCTCGTTGCCGGTCGCGAAGCTGAGCACKGGCGCGTCGTTGCTGCCGGTGACGGTGATSGTCACCARCTGGGTGTCGACGCCRCCCARGCCGTCGCTGACYTGCACGCTGAACACTTCGTTGTGACTCTCGCCCGCCTTCAGCGACTGCACYGCACTGGCRACCCCGTCGGTGCMATTGGCCAGGGTGTAGGTCCACTGGCCGCTGTTGTCTACGGCGATCGAACCGTAGGTGCCCGTATCTGTACCCGCAATGCTCCAGGTCGCCGTGGCGTCGTGATCGATGTCAGCCGAGCTGAACTGGCCATTGACGCTGAGCGTGGTGTCTTCCTGCACCGCGCCAACATCGTTGCCGGTCGCGAAACTGAGCACGGGTGCGTCGTTGCTGCCGGTAATGGTGACGGTCACCAGCTGGGTGTCCACGCCGCCCAGGCCGTCGCTGACCTGCACGCTGAACACTTCGTTGTGACTTTCTCCCGCCTTCAGCGACTGCACCGCACTGGCAACCCCGTCGCTGCCATTAGCCAGGGTGTAGGTCCACTGGCCGCTGCTGTCCACCGCGATCGAGCCAAAGGTGCCGGTATTTGGCCCGGCAATACTCCAAGTGGCGATGGCATCGTGATCGATGTCGGCCGCGCTGAACTGGCCGCTGACGCTGAGGGTGGTGTCTTCCTGCACCGTGCCGACCTCGTTGCCGGTCGCGAAACTGAGCACCGGCGCGTCGTTGCTGCCGGTAATGGTGATCGTCACGTCCTTGGTCACTGTCGCCCCGACGTCGTCGGTCAGCGTCACCGTGAACACTTCGGTCTTGGTCTGGCCCGCGGCCAGGTACTGCGCCGCGCTGTTGTTCAGCGTATAGGTCCAGCCCACGCTGCCCACCGCGTCGCCGGTGCTCTCGTCACTGACGGTGGCCACCAGCGTACCCAGCGCATTGGC
>NZ_JBFUIC010000623.1:0-1318 GCF_056402075.1 Pseudomonas sp. P4_C3 | reverse complement strand
GCATCATTGCTCCGTCATAGCTCCTTTCAAAATATTGACTACTTTGTGCCTCTGCTGCTATTTGCGGAATTATTCCGCCGAAACTATCGACTTCCTGCACTGACAACCAATAGGTCATGTAACCGGCTGCGCGATATATACCCACCAAGGATTTTTTTGACGCAATGGCATTCCAATCCGATATGGGCTCAAGGCTGAGCATTGAGGGAACGGCGGCCGAAGTATATGGGGCTGTCGTACACATGCGATTGAACTTGTAAATCCCTGCCAGCCTGTCGAGATTCGGGGTGGTCTCCTTGTCATATCCGTAGAGAGACCAATTTTGCGGCCGCGATGACTCACCGATTACAAAAACAACAGTTTCTATATTTGACTCATTCGAAACACTGGTTATTTCCACCTCCGATTCCCGGCGCCGCTTGATAAACTGCTCCGATTGCAAATACAAGTAAGTAGTGAGGCCGACTTGCGATAAGTACCCGGCGGGCGTGCTTTGATCTTTTGCAATGAGATCCAGGACCGCAGGTTTCCCGAAAGAATTGAATTTGACTGTTTTATAAAAATACGCGCCATACCCCAAAAGCAAGGCACTAATTACCAAAATAAAAACACCCTTGCTTTTATAAAATTCACGCTTATACAAGCCTATGAGCCCTACCCCATAGAAAGCGACGAATATTATCAAAACAATGGTCACCGGCCGCCAATAAGTCAGCAAAAAATCGCCCGTTTCCTTGTAGCTGTTCAGACCGATAAATAGATAGGCCGCCGTTAATCTCGAATTGAAATTCAGAACAAGGAATAGATCGACGGCCGCCAACAAATAGAACGGAAGCAGAACGACGTGAGTTTTGAACTGATTGAACGAAGCGAATCGAATCGCCAAAAGCCACAACACTGAAATAGCAGTGGTATACATGGCCAACAAATCAATTTTCGAGTATCGATGGTTTGTGATCAATCTAATTATTATCGGCGACAACAAAAAAGCCCACAACACTAAGTTTGGCCATTCCGCTTTAAGTATTTTTGCTGGGGAATCGATGGCTTTTACTGATTTTTTCATAGTCTAGTTGTTCTCGTCGGATACCAACCTGCTACCCAAAGGTTAGCTCAGTTGGCGTATAGCGCCACGAGGCTCACCCTGCACTCACAGYGCAAAATCGACCCGCCGGGCCAAGCGCTCGTATAGTTTTGGTACAGATCCGCCCCTGCTCGTAAAGAAGCAATAGCGCTGCGTTGAGCCGGACGGGAGATACCTTATTCTCCCGGCTCACCCTTTGCCCCGAGATCACCATGGACAGGTCAGAGTTGGGAA
>NZ_JBFUIC010000622.1:0-1319 GCF_056402075.1 Pseudomonas sp. P4_C3 | reverse complement strand
CGATGTGCCCGTGGCATTCGCCGCATTTGTGCACCTTGCGAGCGGTGGGCGTGGATTCCGTTTGAAAATCGGACATAGCGATTCCTCGCCCGTCGTTCACCGGCAGGCTGTATATGGATTCGTGGGGTACGCTGGAAAGCAGGCAACGTGAGAACGCAAACGGTCTCTCATCATGGATGGATCAAGATGAAACTAATTTTGGTTGTGCTTGTTGTTGGTCTGTTGGCTTGGACGCTTTCCCCTGAATTTCAGTCCTGGGCTGAGGCTCGGCTATCGAATCCCCAAAGAACCTCTACGGTCGTGACTGCGCCGAAGCCTGTTTCGGCTCCAGTCAAATGCGATGGGCGCAAATATTGCTCGCAGATGATCTCGTGCGAAGAAGCTAAAAACTTTCTGCAAAATTGCCCAGGAATGGAAATGGACGGAGACCACGACGGGATACCTTGTGAGGCGCAGTGGTGCCGGTGACTATTCGCCGCTCATCGGCAGGCTGGTAGGTGGATTGTGAAATCAGATGAGGGGCGTCAGGCGAGCTGAACGGGTGAGCTAAGGTTTAGCGGTTCGCCTCGCCAGTTGCGTTTTACAGCTCCCCTTCTGAAGTGACTGGTGAGGTGACCCCCGGACTTCTTACCGCGCGCCTTCGAATGCCCCTGGCAACACGGCGAGGCCAGCATGATGTCGTGAGCCGGAACCTTCGACCAATCCGCCTGGTGCAGGTCCTGGCAAATGTGAATGGCGTCCGGGTGGTTAGCGCTGTGCCACTCGACCGCGACAGGCCAGTGATTGGCGGCCCAGATTACATCGATACCAGCATTGCGCGCACCGGTAGACCATCCGTCGAGACCGGCGAACAAATCGATTGCAGTAGTCATTGTTGATCCTCGCCGGCTGGCGTGATTCGTTGAAGTGGGGTATTTGTGTTCGGCCCGACATGTGGCCGGCTCAAGGAGAAACTATGAAATTGGCAGTTGATCGTCCCTGGACGAATGTCCTCACTATTGAAAGCGGCAAAGGGAAAGGTAAGGAGGTTATGGCTCAACCCACTTGGGGCAATGACAACGATCCGATTCCCGTTTCCATTTATGTGACCGTAAACGAGGATGGCGACACGGTGATCGGTAAGATCGATGGCCCCTTTGAAAGTATCAAACACGCAGAGCAACTGGCTCTTGAACGGGCTGCAGCTTGGTACGAACGAGGCAATGGCTGATTCATCAGAGCAATAGCTGAGGGTGGCTCAAGCGAACATGTCAATTTGCGGCTCCGGCGTGTTCGCCCTGATCAGCTCGGTCTCCAGCCTTGCTTTCGCGGTATTGAAC
>NZ_JBFUIC010000621.1:0-1319 GCF_056402075.1 Pseudomonas sp. P4_C3 | reverse complement strand
CCATCGCGGTAGCTCAACACACCGTTGACCCATACGCCCTCGATACCTTGTGCCGCCTGCTGCGGATCGTTGAAATCGGCGATATCGCGGATGGTTGCCGGATCGAACAACACCAGGTCCGCCCAATGACCTTCGCGGATTTCGCCGCGCTCCTTCAAACCGAAGCGCGCCGCCGATAGCCCGGTCATTTTGTGCACGGCGGTGTGCAGCGGGAACAATCCTACGTCACGGCTGAAATGTCCGAGCACCCGGGGGAATGCGCCCCACAAGCGTGGGTGCGGAAACGGGTCTTCCGGCAAGCCGTCGGAGCCGACCATCGACAGCGGATGCGCGAGGATTCTGCGCACATCCGCCTCATCCATTCCGTAGTACACCGCACCGGCCGGTTGCAGTTGGCGAGCGGCATCCAGCAACGGCACATTCCATTCGGCGGCGATGTCCATCAGGTCGCGGCCGCCCATTTCCGGGTGCGGGGTCGACCAGGTGATGGTGATACGGTGGGCATCGGTAACTTGCTTGAGGTCCAGGGTCGATGAGCTCGCCGCATATGGATAGCAATCGCAACCGACCGGATGGGTTTTCGCCGCCTGTTCGAGGGACGCCAGCAGCTGTGGACTACGCCCCCAGTTACCGGCGCCGGCACATTTTAGGTGGGAAATGATCACCGGGCTTTGCGCATGACGACCGATCCGGAACGCCTCGTCCATGGCCTCCAGCACCGGTTCGAACTCGCTGCGCAAATGGGTGGTGTAGACCGCCCCGAACGCAGTCAACTCTTCAGTCAGCTGCATCACTTCCTCGGTGGACGCCGAGAAGGCGCTGGCATAGGCAAGGCCGGTGGACAGGCCCAAGGCGCCAGCCTCAAGGCTTTCGCGCAGTTGCTCGCGCATCGCGCTGATTTCATCTGCCGTGGCGGTGCGGAACAGGTCGTCCAAATGATTGCTGCGCAACGCCGTATGGCCGACCAGCGCGGCAACGTTCAGCGTGGTGTTCGCCGCTTCGACCGCCGCGCGGTAATCGCGGAAGGTCGGATAAACGAACGCAGCGGCCGTGCCCAGCAGGTTCATCGGATCTGGCGGATCGCCGCGCAAACTCACCGGTGACGCACTGATCCCGCAGTTGCCGACGATCAYCGTAGTCACGCCCTGGCTGAGCTTGGGCAGCATCTGCGGCTGACGAATCACCACGGTGTCGTCATGGGTGTGCACGTCGATGAAACCCGGCGCCAGTACATGGCCCTGCGCGTCGATTTCCTCGCGTGCACGGGCATCGCGCAAGTCGCCGATACGCTCGATGCGCCCGTCGAGAATGGCCACGTC
>NZ_JBFUIC010000620.1:0-1323 GCF_056402075.1 Pseudomonas sp. P4_C3 | reverse complement strand
GACAGGTCCTTGGGAGTGGCCGCGTTTAGCGTTCCGCAGCGTGATCTGATCAACATTGAGGTTGAATTACTGCGACGCAAGACACCTCAGGCCGAAGCGTTTTTCACTGCACAGGGCAGCGAGCGGTTCTTCGTCAAAAACCTTGAAAACATTCAGGGGGATGAGCGCGAYGTGATCTTCATCAGCATCGGTTATGGCCGCAATGAATCCGGTCGTATCGCTCGTGAGTTTGGCCCGCTCAATAAAGACGGCGGGCATCGCCGGCTCAACGTCCTGATCACGCGGGCAAAGTTGGCGATGCGCGTGTTCTGTAACTTCCGTGGCGATGAACTGGACATCGATGCCAGTGCCAAACACGGCGTACGGGCCCTTAAGAACTTCCTCAAGTACGCGGAAACGGGTGAGCTGGAAGTCGCCGAGGAAACCGGCAAGGCCACGGACTCGCCCTTTGAGGACGAGGTCATTCGCGCATTGCGCGATCTGGACTACCAGGTAGAGCCGCAAGTCGGCACTGCCGGTTACTTTATTGACCTCGCCGTGAGAGACCCCGAGTTCCCCGGCCGCTACGTGCTGGCCGTTGAATGCGACGGCGCTGCCTATCACAGCTCGCGTTCCGCACGTGATCGCGACCGGTTGCGCCAAGGCGTACTTGAGGGCTTGGGTTGGAACTTTCATCGCATTTGGAGTACCGATTGGTTCCGCAATCCTCAGCAAGAAATCACCCGCACAGTGGCGGCGATCGAGTCCGCCCGCGAACGTATAGCCAACCGTCGCAACGTCTCGGTCACAGAAGTTCTGATTGAGCCCCTGCATGAAATTATCCGTGACGAAACCGTTGCCGAAGTCGAGCCAGTCGCCAGTCAACCTTATGAAAAGGCGCGGCTCTCTGCAGTCAGCACCCAAGCGGAACTACATCAACACCAGCCCGAGCACCTGCTGCGGATGATCCGTACTGTGGTCGACGTCGAATCACCGGTGCATTCAGTGGAAGTCACCCGACGGCTCATGGATGCTTTCGGTGTGACCCGCCAAGGCTCGCGAATCATCGCCGCCGTGGAACACGCCATTGGCCTGGGCATCAAGCAGAGGCACTTCCTGCGCCGTGGCGAATTTCTCCACCTGGTCGAGAATCGCCCCGTTGTCATCCGCAGCCGGGCGCATTGGGAGTCGGCTGAGCGCAAGCTGGAGTGGGTTGCGCCGGAAGAGCTCGACCAGGCACTGATAGAAATCATCATCTCGGGGTTTTCCATGAGTCATGACGACGCGATCTCTGGCGCTTTGAGACTGCTCGGCTTTGGCCGCGCCACGGCCAAGGTGACAGCG
>NZ_JBFUIC010000619.1:0-1328 GCF_056402075.1 Pseudomonas sp. P4_C3 | reverse complement strand
GTTCAGCTCGGCCGACATCGATCACGATGCCACGGCGACCTGGACCATCAATGGCGCGTCCACCGGCACCTACGGTTCGATCGCGGTGGACACCACCGGCCAGTGGATCTACACCCTGGCCAATGGCAGCGACGGAGTTGCCAGTGCGGTGCAGTCGCTGAAGGCGGGCGAGAGTCATGAGGACGTGTTTACGGTGCAGGTCAGCGACGGCCTCGGCGGCGTCGACACCCAGCTGGTGACCGTCACCGTCACCGGCAGCAACGATGCGCCAGTGCTCAGCTTCGCGACGGGCAATGCGGCCGGCGCGGTGCAGGAAGACACCACGCTCAGCGTGAACGGCCAGTTCAGCKCGRCCGACATCGATCACGATGCCACGGCGACCTGGAGCATTGCGGGTACGGATACGGGCATCTACGGTTCGATCGCCGTGGACACCACCGGCCAGTGGACTTACACGCTGGCCAATGGCASCGATGGGGTCGCCAGTGCGGTGCAGGCGCTGAAGGCAGGCGAGAGCCATGATGACGTGTTTACGGTGCAGGTCAACGACGGCCTCGGCGGCGTCGACACCCAACTGGTGACCGTCACCATTACCGGTAGCAACGACGCGCCCGTGCTCAGYTTCGCGACSGGCAAYGMGGCSGGCGCRGTGCAGGAAGACAYCAMGCTCAGCGTCAGYGGCCAGTTCAGCTCGRCCGACATCGATCACGATGCCACGGCRACCTGGACCATCAATGGCGCGTCGACAGGCAYCTACGGCGCAATCGCCGTGGACACCACCGGCCAGTGGACCTACACSCTGGCCAATGGCAGCGAYGGMGTYGCCAGTGCGGTGCAGKCGCTGAAGGCGGGCGAGAGCCACGATGACGTGTTCACGGTGCAGGTCAGCGACGGCCTCGGCGGCGTCGACACCCAGCTGGTGACCGTCACCRTYACCGGCAGCAACGACGCGCCCGTGCTCAGCTTCGCGACCGGCAAYGMGGCSGGCGCGGTGCAGGAAGACACCACMCTCAGCGTCARTGGCCAGTTCAGCTCGGCCGACATCGATCACGATGCCACGGCGACCTGGACCATCAATGGCGCGTCCACCGGCACCTACGGTTCGATCGCGGTGGACACCACCGGCCAGTGGATCTACACCCTGGCCAATGGCAGCGACGGCGTTGCCAGTGCGGTGCAGTCGCTGAAGGCGGGCGAGAGCCACGATGACGTGTTCACGGTGCAGGTCAGCGACGGCCTCGGCGGCGTCGACACCCAGCTGGTGACCGTCACCATTACCGGCAGCAACGACGCGCCCGTGCTCAGCTTCGCGACCGGCAACGAGGCCG
>NZ_JBFUIC010000618.1:0-1332 GCF_056402075.1 Pseudomonas sp. P4_C3 | reverse complement strand
CATTTCGCTGGTGCCATCTGGGCATTGTTCTGGATTGGCGGCATGGCCCCGATCAATGTGTTCGGTTACGAAATAAGTCTGGGATGGTTTGGTTATGTCATCGGGGCTTTTTTTCTAGTCTGGATGCTCAATCTCTATAACTTTATGGATGGTATTGATGGTCTGGCGAGTGTCGAAGCGATTTGCACCTGTGTCGGCGCTTGTCTGGTGTATTGGATTGGCGGTCATGTGAGTCTCTCCATTGCCCCGTTTGTGCTGACAATGGCCGTACTCGGTTTCCTTGTCTGGAATTTCCCGCCAGCGCGTATTTTCATGGGCGATGCCGGGAGTGGTTTTCTAGGCATAGTGCTGGCGGTGTTGGCCCTGCATGCCGCATGGACTGCACCGGTGTTTTTGTGGGCATGGCTTATCCTGTTAGGAGTATTCATTGTTGACGCCACTTTTACCTTGCTGCGACGCCTGTTGCGTGGTGACAAGGTCTATGAGGCTCATCGCAGCCATGGATACCAGTACGCTTCACGGAAATTCCGCAGCCATCGTGTGGTCACAGTCGCAATAGCCGCTGTCAATTTGTTGTGGTTATTGCCGGTCGCTATATTGGTCGTCATGCAGTACCTGGATGGTGCGACAGGATTGATTCTTGCCTATGTGCCTTTGGTGGCGCTGGCATTCAAATTCCACGCTGGCGAGTTGGAAATCGCGAACAATGCGTGATGGTTGCTCTGGCTATCACGCAATGCCTTATCCACAAGAGATACCAAAAGCTGTAGTTGCTGTATCAATGCTGGGAGCTTCGAGAGGTGTTTAGAGGGGTTATGGATAAAATTCGGGCGCATTTATTAAGTCTGCCAAGACGACATAAGCGAATTTTGCTGGTTCTGACTGATATTTTTCTGGTCTGGTTTGCCTTGTGGATGGCGTTTGTTGTACGTCTGGGGCTGGACGAGATGGTCAATCCCCTCACTCAGCATGTTTGGCTTTTTGTCAGCGCACCTGTCGTGGCAATTCCCCTGTTCATCCGCTTTGGTATGTATCGCGCGGTGATGCGGTACTTCGGAAATGATGCGCTCATTGCCATTATCAAGGCCGTCACATTATCGTCCCTGATCCTGGGCGTCTTGCTGTACTGGTACAGCAACCATCAGAACGTCGTTCCCCGCTCGATCATATTCAACTACTGGTGGTTGAGTCTTATCATGATCGGGGGATTGCGCTTCGCCATGCGCCAGTATTTTATGGGTGATTGGTTCAGTGCGGTTCAGCATGTTCCGTTTACGAGCAGGGATGATGGCTTGCCAAAAGTCGCGATTTACGGTGCGGGGGCCGCCGGCA
>NZ_JBFUIC010000617.1:0-1346 GCF_056402075.1 Pseudomonas sp. P4_C3 | reverse complement strand
AAGAACGATAACGCGCAATGCCTGAAAAATCGCGGTGTTCGCTTCGCGGGCAAGCCACGCTCCCACAGGGTTTTGCGCGGGGGCATAAGTTGGCTGGAGTGTATGATTATTTCAAGCTGCCGGACAGAAATTGCTGGAGACGCTCGGATTGTGGATTGACCAGCACTTCACGCGGATTGCCGCGCTCTTCGACCCGCCCCTTGTGCAGAAACACCAGTTGATTGGAAACCTCGCGGGCAAACCCCATTTCGTGGGTCACGACCACCATGGTGCGTCCTTCGAGTGCGAGATCCTGCATGACTTTAAGTACTTCGCCGACCAGCTCGGGGTCGAGTGCCGAAGTCGGTTCATCGAACAGCATCACTTCAGGTTCCATGGCCAATGCGCGGGCAATCGCCACGCGCTGCTGCTCACCACCGGACATATGCGCCGGCCAGGCGTCCATGCGGTGTGCCACGCCGACTTTGTTCAGGTAGTGTTCGGCTTTTTCCCGGGCTTCTTGCTTGTTCATGCCCAGCACATGCACCGGAGCTTCCATGACGTTTTCAAGGGCAGTCATGTGCGACCAGAGGTTGAAGTGCTGAAACACCATCGATAGCCGCGAACGCATGCGTTGCAGCTGCCTGGGTTCGGCAGCCTTGAGCCCGCCGAGTTTATTGGTCACCAGTTTGAGCTGTTCGCCATTGAGCACGATGTTGCCAGCGTTGGGCTGCTCCAGCAGGTTGATGCAACGCAGGAAGGTGCTTTTACCAGATCCACTGGAGCCGATAATGCTGATGACGTCACCGGCTTTCGCTTCCAGAGACACGCCCTTGAGCACTTCGTGGGCGCCGTAGCTTTTGTGAAGATCCTGAATTTCAAGTTTGTACATGGTTTCAACTCTCTGGAATCAGTCGCTGAGCAAACGGCCTTGGCGAATAGGGGTGTTACCGGCCACCTTGGCCAACCACAAACCAGGCTGGGCAAAGCGCAGGCGTTCACGGGCATACAGGATGCCGTCGGTGCTGGCGTGCACCACGCTGTGCTGATCGGTCAGCGGATCGATCACTTCGAAGAGCGGATCGCCGACCTTGACGTGGGCACCCAACGGTTGCAGATAACTCACCACCCCCGGGTGCGGCGCATAGGCGTACTGCGCACCGGCGAACGGTGTCGCCTCACAACGGCTCGGTGGCGCTGCAGGCCAGTCGCCGCTGATCAGGTCTTGCTCGGCGAGATAGCCGAGAATGGCCTGGGCACTGTCGACGCATTGCTCGCGCTCGGTGTCGGCCATGCCGCGCAATTCAATCGTGGTGGCCACGCACGCCAGCGGAATATTGGCTTCAGGAAAGCGCTCGGCCAGGTGC
>NZ_JBFUIC010000616.1:0-1350 GCF_056402075.1 Pseudomonas sp. P4_C3 | reverse complement strand
GGGCCAGCTGGATGGCGTTGATGTCGCGGATCACTTCCGGGATCGGGAACGAGGCGACGTAGCCGACTTTTTTGGTCTTGGTCATCTTCGCCGCAAGGAAGCCGCCGACGTAGCGGCCCTCATAAGTGCGCGCCAGGTAAGTGCCGAGGTTCTTGTCCTGCTTGTAGCCGGTGGCGTRTTCGAAGGTCACCTTGGGAAACTGTTTGGCAACTTTCACCGTCGGGTTCATGTAGCCGAAGGAGGTAGTGAAGATCAGGTCGTATTTGTCCTTGGCCATGTTGCGGATCACCCGCTCGGCGTCGGCGCCTTCGGCGACGTTTTCCACGTAGTTGGTGGTGATCTGCGCACCGAATTTTTCTGCCAGTTCCTTGCGCCCCTGTTCATGCTGATACGTCCAGCCGTGGTCACCGATCGGACCGATATAGACGAAGCCGACTTTCAGCGGTTCGTTGGCACTGACGGTCAGACCGGCGCTCAGACCGATGGCCGCCGCAACGGCGCAAAGCAGCTTCTTCAACGGACGGTTGTGCATGAATTGGAACTCCATTTTGTTGTGAGGTTGGCTGGGCTCTCGGGCTTGCACAGAGCAATGCAAATTGCTGACCAACAAGACAACAAAACATGAATCCGCGGTGATGACATCGCGAGCTGGCTCGCAATGGGTCTTTGAAGTCCGATAAAAGTGCATGCCCTTGCACGGCTGCCACCCACTGGTGCGCCAATCCAGATGGCCTTGACCCTCCACAAAACCAATGTGGGAGCGAGCTTGCTCGCGATRGCGGTGTGTCATTCACAAAATATGTCGACTGACATGCCGCCATCGCGAGCAAGCTCGCTCCCACAGTTTTGATCTGGGTGTGTCAGACCCCGGCGATCAACTGCCGAGCCGCCTGGCTGTGATCGGCAATCAACCCCTTCAGATCCAGCCCTTCGACCTGCCCATCGATCACCCGCCACTTGCCGCCGACCATCACCCGGTCCGCGCGATCGGCGCCGCACAGCAGCAGTGCCGAGACCGGATCATGGCTGCCGGAGAAGCGCAGTTCATCCAGCTTGAACAGGGCCAGGTCGGCCTGCTTGCCCACGGCCAGTTCACCTATATCGGTACGCCCCAACAGACTGGCCGAACCTTTGGTCGCCCAGCCGAGCACGCGCTCTGGGGTGATCTTCTCGGCGCCGTAGCGCAGGCGCTGGATGTACAGGGCCTGACGTGCTTCGAGCATCATGTTCGAGGCATCGTTGGACGCCGAGCCGTCCACGCCCAAACCCAGCAAGGCACCGGCATCGGTCAGATCGATACTCGGGCAGATGCCCGAGGCCAGGCGCATGTTCGAACTCGGGCAATGGCAA
>NZ_JBFUIC010000615.1:0-1351 GCF_056402075.1 Pseudomonas sp. P4_C3 | reverse complement strand
ACAGCAAGGAGATCACCGGCACCGAACGCACCAGTTCGATGTACAGCACGCTGAGCAGGCGAATCACCGGCAGTTTGGAGCGTCTGCCCAATGCCAGCAGGATCCCCAGCGGCAATGCGAAAACCATCCCCGCCACGCCGAGGAACACCGTAACCAGCATCCCGGCGAACTGGGTTGAGGACACTGGCGCCAAACCGGCACCGCCCTTGAGCAACCACCACATGAACAGCGGCAGCACGATCAGGTAGCCCAGCAGCAAACGCCGATCCAGGCGCTTGAAAAACAGCAGGACAAACGCGGTGCCGRCCAGCATCAACGAAAGGTTCACTCGCCACTGCTCGGCCTCTGGATAAAAGCCGTAGACAAACAGGTTCCAGCGCTGAGTAATCGGCAACCAGCAGGCGCCGTCGGGGTTGCAGTCCTGGCCGCTGGTGCCGACGAAGGTGGCGTCGAACACCAGCCAGTTCAGCGCGGTCGGGATGCACCAGGCCAACAGGGCGATCATGCTCAGGGTCAGCAGGCTGTGGCCCGGGCTGGGAAACAGCTGGCTGCGGCTCCAGGACAGGGCTCGTTGTGCCCAGGGCAACCGCGGCGGTAGCTGGATTAGCGGGGCTTGATTCATTGCGGTCATGTTCAGTGTCCCCTCTGGCCGATATGATGGTTGTAGAGGTTCATCGCCAGGGAAATCAGCAAGCTGATCAGGCAGTAGGTCCCCATCACCAGAGCAATGCACTCGATGGCTTGGCCGGTCTGGTTCAAGGTGGTGCCGCCAGTCGAAGACACCAGTTCCATAAAGCCGATCACCACCCCCAGCGAGGAGTTCTTGACGATGTTCAGGTAGGTGTTGGTGACTTGGGGAATCATCGGGTACACCGCTTGCGGAACGATCAACTGGCGCATGGTCGGGCCTTGTTTGAAGCCCAGGGCCCTGGCCGCTTCATACTGCCCACGGTGCACCGACTCGATGGYGCCCCGGACAATTTCCGCAATGTAGCTGGCGCTATAGAACGACAGGGCCAGGCACAGTGCCAACAACTCTGGCACCAGGACGATCCCGCCCTTGAAACCGAACCCACGTTGCACCGGGATTTCCCACTGCCATTGGGCACCGCTGATCCAGTACGCCAATAGCGGCAACAGCAATCCGCCCGCCAGCAACATCGGCCAGCGGGAGGGCGCGAAATCGCGCCAGGTCCCACGACGTTCCTTGAAATGACACGCCAAATAAGCCAGCAGCATGCCCAGGGCCATCAAGGCCAGTCCCCAGCCACCCAGATTGCCCTGCTGCGGCCAGGGCAGCATCAAGCCGCTATTGTTCAGATAGACAACGCCAACCAACGAAGCCGACTGC
>NZ_JBFUIC010000614.1:0-1355 GCF_056402075.1 Pseudomonas sp. P4_C3 | reverse complement strand
GCTTGTCACCTGCTTCAGTCAATGCTTCGAGCGGCATTGTCGGCAGACTTTCCAGAATGAACCACATGTGCTTCGCATCTGCACTGAGCCGCGTTCTAACACCCTGACGCCAATTCCAACGACGGCAAGTCACCCCTTTATCGTCCCGCCAAACAACTTCGCCGGCATCAGGATATTCGTGGGCTGGAGCACCTTCTTTCATGGTGTCGAAAGGTTCCGATCCATCTGCAACAGCGAGTCGCGGCGAGCCCACATAGGCTTCGACGTTCTCACCGCCGACAGGAACTGCGTATTCAATGCTGATGGCGTTATAGAGATCAACCACTGGATCGATACTCGGCAGACTGCCGTCACGCAGGACCCGTTTGCGAAGAGCTTCAGCTGAGCAAGGGGTGYGCTGCGGCTTGGCACCGAATTTTCGGAAGAGATCCGCCCAAGCGGTCAGGTGAGCGTCTGCCCACAGTGCACCACCCGCCGTGACTGATTGACAGGCTCGAGCCAAAGCGTCCTTGCCAATATCTGGATTGGCGATTGGTGCAGCTTCGACCACAATGCTGAGCGCTCTGAACTCAGGTGCCAAATTGATTACGTCTTGGTCGATTGACGGCAGTACGGACAGCATCAGAGAATCCCTTTAATCCTAAATTTCACTTCATACTAGCGATCAATGACCAAAATAGTCAATATACCGACCAACACCGGGGCCGACGTTCAAACCGTTAGCGAGGCAGTTTCCCGTAGGCTCAAACAGGAACGGAAGAAGCGGAAAATCACTCTCGACGAGCTTTCCCGTCGCTCCGGTGTCAGCAAGGGCATGGTGGTCGAGATAGAGAAATGCACGGCTAACCCAAGCATCGCGATCCTGTGCAAAATCGCTGCTGCTTTGGGCCTTTCAGTTGCTGATGTCGTAAACGTGTCCGACGCCCCATCAGCCCACCTCATCGAAAGCAAGGATATTCCCACACTCTGGACAGGAAACATGGGAGGGACGGCTCGGCTCCTGGCTGGAACCAGTGGTCCGAACATGATTGAGCTTTGGCGCTGGGAAATGTTTCCCGGCGAAAACTTTGCCTCCTCAGGGCACCCTCACGGCACAACTGAGCTACTTCACGTGGAGAAAGGGACACTCCACTTCATAGTAGGAGATACCGAACTGAGCGTTTCTGCGGGTTGCTCAGCCGTAGCAAAAACAGATGTACCTCATGCCTACTCGAATAAAGGCAAATCAAAACTGATATTCACCATGTCTGTAACGGAGATCCACCAATCCGGGCGTGAAATTTAACGTTCAGACAGCATCGCGCTGAAGCTTACAGAGGAGTCCGCCGGGTTGGCTCTTGTGGTCGGCCATCATC
>NZ_JBFUIC010000613.1:0-1361 GCF_056402075.1 Pseudomonas sp. P4_C3 | reverse complement strand
ATTTCATCCTCCCCTCGAAGAAGGCCGCCTGATTCGTCGTTACAAGCGTTTTCTCGCCGATATCGAAACCGTTGATGGCGAATTGCTGACCATTCACTGCCCGAACACTGGCTCGATGCTCAATTGTCAGGTCGAAGGCGGGCAGGTCTGGTTCAGTCGCTCAAACGACCCGAAACGCAAGTTGCCCGGCACCTGGGAAGTCGGTGAAACCCCGCAAGGGCGGCTGTTTTGCGTGAACACCGCCCGGGCCAATGGTTTGATCGAAGAGGCGCTGCGAGCGGGCGTCATCACCGAACTGAACGGTTTTACCGGGCTCAAGCGCGAAGTGGCCTATGGTCAGGAAAACAGTCGTATCGATTTCCGCCTCGATTACCCAGAAGGGTCTGCCTACGTCGAAGTCAAAAGCGTGACCCTGGGCTTCGACGGTACGGCGGTGGCAGCGTTTCCCGATGCGGTCACCCAGCGTGGCGCCAAGCATCTGCGGGAGCTGGCGCATTTGGCCAGGGACGGTATTCGCGCGGTGCAGTTGTACTGTGTTTGCCTGACCGACATCGAGGCCGTGCGCCCGGCGCAGGAAATCGATGCGGCTTATGCTCAGGCCTTGCGTGAGGCTATCGCCTGCGGGGTCGAGGTATTGGCTTACGGTGTGCGGTTGAGCCACGAAGAAATGTTGGTCGACCGGCGTCTGGACGTGTTACCGGGTGGTTAAAGGCTGATCCAGATCCCCTGTTCATCCTCGCGGCAGGCCACGCTGGTCAAGGTTTGCCCCGCGCAAGGGCCGGCGACGCATTCGCCGTCTTCGATCAGGAACAGTGCGCCATGGGTGGCGCACTGGATCAGGCTGTTGCTGGGGTCGAGAAACTGGTCGGGATGCCACTCAAGGGCAACGCCCCGGTGCGGGCAGCGATTGATGTAGACATAAACCTGCCCGCTACGGCGCACCGCAAAAAACTTTTGGCCATTGATGTCGAACCCGCGGCTGCTGTCATTGACCAGCTCGGCACCTGCGCAAAGCAACTTCATGTCTATCCTCGGTCCCGCGGCTCGTGACCGGATATGTCCGAGCTTGAGGGGTGAATGCTATCAAATGGCTGCCTCGCCCGTGGAATCCTTTGAAGGAAGCTGCGCCAGACCCTGTCAGTACTTTTCCACAGGCAAAAAAAGACCCGGCAAGAGCCGGGTCAAATAACCGTGATTAGCCTGATGAGGAGATAATCCGAGAGTCCGAACCAAGGTCTTTTCAGAATATCGACCAGTCTCGCGACTGGTTGTGATAATCATATCGATTCTCATTACCAAGTCAACCGCTGTTTTTTGATTTCTTTGCGATTTTCCGGATTTGCGTCTGCAGGCCCCGTAAT
>NZ_JBFUIC010000612.1:0-1368 GCF_056402075.1 Pseudomonas sp. P4_C3 | reverse complement strand
GCAATAGAGTACGTACCTACGGGATAATCCAATGCGATAAGAACCAGAACCAAACCGAAGAACACTAAAGTGGCGTAACCACTGTAAGGTGCAAACGGCATTCGGAACGCCGGACGCTCCAGATTACCTTGCTGGGAGTATTTGAAGAGCTTGATCTGACACAGGACGATTGTTGACCACGAACCGATCAACATAACGGCAGTGAGTGTCAGCGCGATTTCAAAGGCTTCCCCCGGAACAATGGCGTTAAGTACGACACCAATTAGTGAAGCAACGGTCGTCAGCATGATGCCAGCGAACGGAACACCTTGACGGTTCATCTTGGCCAGGAAGCTAGGGGCTGATCCGTTGATTGCCAGCGAACGAAGCACCCGGCCAGTGGAGTAAATGCCAGCGTTCAGAGAAGACACGGCCGCGGTAATCAAGACCATGTTCATAATCGCGTCTGCACCCTTGATCCCCAGCGAGCCGAAGAAAGTCACAAACGGGCTTACCCCCGCCGAGTACGCTGTGTGGGGGAGCAGCATTGCCAACAGCAATACAGAACCAACGTAAAAAACAATAATGCGGAAAACAACTGCCCGAATTGCTTTCGGCATGACTGTAGCAACGTCTTGGGCTTCGCCAGCTGCAGTACCAACCAACTCCACACTGCCATACGCAAATATCACCCCCTGGATCATGATTACGGCGGGCAAAAGGCCTGATGGGAACCAACCGCCATTGTCAGAAATCAGTTTGAACCCGACCTCATGGCCTGGCAGCGGAGTGCCGAACAACACCATGTAAATGCCGATCCCAAGGAAGGTCGTTAATGCAGCCACCTTGATCAGGGCAAACCAGAATTCAAGTTCACCAAAAATTTTTACCGAGACAAGGTTAATCGCAGTAACAAAACCCAATGCTCCCAGTGCCAAGGACCATTGAGGGATGTCGCCCATGAAAGGGACATAGGCTTTGAAGAAATTCAGGTAGAGCGCTGTAGCTGTGAGATCTGCAATGGCAACCATTACCCAGTCAGTCCAGTACATCCATCCCACGGCAAAAGCCCATTTCTCACCGTAGAACTCTCGAGCATAGGAGACGAACGAGCCCGAGGATGGGCGATACATCACCAGTTCGCCCATAGCCCGAATGATGAACCACGCAAAAAAGCCACAGATTGCATAGACAAACACAAGCGAGGGTCCGGCTTCAGCGAGTCGTGCGCCTGCGCCCATGAATAGACCACTTCCGATTGCCCCCCCTATGGCAATCATCTGAACCTGGCGAGGCTTGAGCACCTTTTGATAGCCCGCATCTTCTGCGCTGAAGTCTCTCTTTCGAGTTGCACCAGATGATGGCACGCGTGTGGGATTAAGATCATTC
>NZ_JBFUIC010000611.1:0-1371 GCF_056402075.1 Pseudomonas sp. P4_C3 | reverse complement strand
GGTGCTTTCCGAACAAGCAGGATGATCAGCATGTAGATGTAAAAGTGGTGAGCAAGCAGGTGGGTGACCGCCAGGCTCGGTTCAAAAACCGTAAGGCTCTCTCCAGACGGCATCATGACGATACGCTCGTGCTTGCCGACGGTCAGAACGGTGACCGGACGCCGCATGACCTACGGCGCACGGGCGCGACCATGATGCAAGCGTTGGGGGTCAGCCTGGATGTGATCGATCGCTGCCAAAATCATGTGCTGGCGGGTTCTCGGGTGAGGCGCCACTACCTGCATCACGACTATGCCGAAGAAAAGAAACGTGCCTGGAACCTGTTGGGCGATCGACTTAGTGCTGTGTTGTCCTCAACCTACGAGCACCCACCTTCAGAATCGATGATGTCTTTTCCAGCGTATGCCACCACTGGATCACTGCCGCGCCCATGAATCAGATTCATAGTTTTGTAGGCATCGCTGAGCGCATGCTTCGGGTCGATTCCGGCACGTCGTGCCAGGCAGAAATTCACAGCCAAAAATTCGTGCAAGACGACGAAAGAAGGGAACATCTACAAAGCTAGTCGATAACGACGTCCGCACTCAGTGCTTTCAGCTACTCGACGTTGCTGGTGCTGGTGCTGGTGCTGGTAGTCGTAGCAACGAGCGCACCCAGATACTTGGCAAGCTGGATGGCGATGGTGCCCACGCCGCCTGAACCGGCTTGGATAGGCACCTTCTGCCCCCCTCTTCAATTTGACTGTTTCGACCAGCACCTGCCAGGCCGTCAGGCGACCAAGGGGATGGAAGCGGCGTCCTCCATGCTGAGGTTCTCGGGTTTCAGCGCAATCGAATCTTCCGTCATGCAAATTCGCCCATTACTTGCCGTAGCGATCGATAAAGAATGCCTTCATGATGATTTAGCTCTTGGGATTGTGAAGTTGGAGTAACGCGGGATTTAGATCCGCGCCTACCGGCACAACGCTAAAGAGGAAAAAACAGGGTCGTAACGGCATTGAATCTGCCATTACGCACATGAGCTCGCGCGACTACAGAAACCCTCGGACCGCATCTGACGCATCCCAACGAACAAATCAGCTCAGAATGCGCTACGGATACTTTTTTACTTATGGGCTGGTCAACAGTTGCTCATTTACTGTCATCTGATCTCGCCCACGAGCCACCAGCCACCGATGGAAGTCACGACAGTGAGCTTTATCGAAAGCATCTTTGGCACCCACTAAAAAATACGACGAGGGCATTTGCAGCCCTTGGGCGAACGGCATGATTAAACGCCCATCCGTTACGGCATTGGCAATCATTGAATATTGCGCCAACACAACGCCCTGTCCAAGAATCGCAGCCTGGATGGCCATTGAAGATAATGAGT
>NZ_JBFUIC010000610.1:0-1371 GCF_056402075.1 Pseudomonas sp. P4_C3 | reverse complement strand
ATCCAACAGGTTGCGGCTGGTGGAAAGATCATCTGACAGCGGTACCAGCGTGTGGGCACTGCCGGCGTAGACGACGATGGCGGTTTGCGCGTCGCTGCGGATCTGCAGCAGGTCAAGCAGCTTGCGTCGTGCCTGTTCGAGTCGGTTGGGCGTGACGTCGGTGGCGAGCATTTCCGGGGTCAGTTCAAGAACCACCACCAACGGGTCCGCGGGTTTCTGGCTGGTTTGCTCGACGCGTTCCCAACCCGGGCCCAACAGCGCGAGCACGGTCAACAGCCACGCCACGCCGAGCGCGACCCAGGGCAGTTTACTGTCGCGACCACTGCCACCGCTGAGCAGTGCCGTGTGAAAGGCCGGCGGCAGGATCATCTGCCAGCGCCCGGCGCGCTTCTTGCGGTGCCAGAGCTGCCAGAGCAACCAGCCAAGCACCGGCAGCAACAGTAGCCACCAGGGCCGGAACCAGTAGGGCCACAGCGCACTCATCGGCGCCTCCGCAGACGCAGGCGTTTAAGACGCTGGCGCCAGTCGGGCAGCAATTGCGTTTGCAAATACAGATCCTTGGTAAACAGGCGTTGCAACGGATTGTCCGGCCAGAGTACGGGAACCACCAGCAGTATGCTCAAGCACAGCGCCAAGGCGAGCGGCCAGTGATACAACGCTTGAGTCGGACGGGCCTGGGTGGGTTGTTGGGCCACGGGCTCCAGTTGGTCAAGGGTGTCCTTGATCGATTGCAGTTCCTTGCCATCGTGGGCGCGGAAATACTGGCCGCCGGTGGCTTTGGCGATRGCTTTCAGGGACGGCTCGTCGAGGTCCAGGCTCGGATTGACACCGAGGAACCCCACGGAGCCACTTTGTTCCGGATCGGCACCGATGCCGATCGGGTAGATTTTCACACCTTCTTGGGCCGCCAGTCGGGCGGCGGTGAGCGGATCGATTTCACCGCCATTGTTGGCGCCGTCGGTGACCAGTATCAGCACGCGGCTTGTTGCCGGACGCAAACGCAGGCGTTTGAGGGCCAGACCGATAGCATCGCCGATGGCGGTGTTTTTGCCGGCAATGCCGATGCGCGCGTCGTCGAGCCAGACGCGTACGGTGTGGCGGTCGAAGGTCAGCGGTGCCTGCAGGTAGGCCCGGCTGCCAAACAGGATCAGGCCGACGCGGTCACCTTCGCGACTTTCGAGGAAGTCGCCGAGCAGGTGCTGGACCAACGACAGTCGACTCACATCTTCGTCCTGCCACTGCATGTCAGGGAAATCCATGGAGCCGGAAACGTCCACCGCGACCAGCAGATCGCGACCGCTGGCGGCGATCGGCAAAGGTTCGCCGAGCCACTGCGGGCGCGCCGCCGCGACCAGCAGTAACAGCCACAGC
>NZ_JBFUIC010000609.1:0-1378 GCF_056402075.1 Pseudomonas sp. P4_C3 | reverse complement strand
CAAAAACAAATGCCCCGACTTGTCGGGGCATTTGTTGGGTTGGCCTTCAGTGCATTTTCACACAGTCTGCTCAGCCGGTTTTTTTATGTCACTCAACAGCACTTCGGTCCGGCTTTACTGCCGTAACGGGCCTCTTGGCGCTCGCGAAAGAACGCTTCGTAGTCCATCACCGGTTTGTCCGGGTGTTTGGTCTGCATATGCTCGACGTAGTTGTCGTAGTCGGGCATGCCGACCATCAGGCGTGCGGCCTGACCGAGGTATTTACCGAGGCGACTCAGGTCATTGAACATGATCAGGCATCYGGCAGCGCGTGGAATGGCGCTTCCTTATCCGTACGCTCCTTGGTGCCCCAGGCGGCAATACCGACCTTGAGCGCAAAGAACAGGATGCTGAACACCACGAACAGGAACAGCGCGGTCAGCGTTGCGTTGGTGTAGGCGTTGAAGATCACGTGCTGCATCTGGTCGATACTCTTGGCCGGGGCCAGCACCTGACCGTTGGCCAGGGCATCGCTGTACTTCTTCGCCAGGGCGAGGAAGCCGATCGCCGGGTTGGCATCGAACAGCTTGATGAAGCCCGCTGTCGTGGTGCAGATCAGCAACCATACCGCCGGCAGCAAGGTGACCCAGACATAACGCTGGCGCTTCATCTTGATCAGCACCACGGTGCCGAGCATCAGCGCGATACCGGCCAGCATCTGGTTGGAGATGCCGAACAGCGGCCACAAGGTGTTGATGCCACCCAATGGATCGATCACACCCTGATACAGCAGATAACCCCACATGGCCACGCAACCGGCGGTAGCGATCAGGTTGGCAGTCCAGGACTCGGTACGGCGCAGGGCCGGCACGAAGGAGCCGAGCAAGTCCTGGAGCATGAAACGCCCGGCACGGGTACCGGCGTCGACTGCGGTCAGGATGAACAATGCTTCAAACAGGATCGCGAAGTGGTACCAGAACGCCATGGTGTTCTCGCCCGGCAACACGTGGTGCAGGATCTGCGCGATCCCCACCGCCAGGGTCGGCGCACCGCCGGCACGGGCCAGGATGGTGGTTTCACCGATGTCATGGGCCACGGCTTGCAGGGCTTCCGGAGTAATGGCAAAACCCCAGCTGCTGACGGTTTGCGCRACGGCAACTGCATCAGCGCCAACCACCGCGGCCGGGCTGTTCATGGCGAAATACACGCCCGGATCGATCACCGAAGCCGCGACCATGGCCATGATGGCCACGAACGATTCCATCAGCATTCCGCCATAACCGATGTAGCGGGCATGACCTTCACTGGCGAGCAGCTTCGGCGTGGTCCCGGAAGCGATCAGCGCGTGGAAACCCGACACCGCGCCACAGGCGATGGTGATGAACAGGAACGGGAACAG
>NZ_JBFUIC010000608.1:0-1395 GCF_056402075.1 Pseudomonas sp. P4_C3 | reverse complement strand
GGTGGCCGATGGCATGGCGGGCACCAAGCACGATTCCAATCAGGAACTGATCGGTCAGGGAGTGGCTAATCTGGTCACGCCATTGTTTGGCGGTTTCGCAGCTACCGGAGCCATTGCCCGTACTGCAACCAATATCCGTAACGGCGGCACGAGCCCGCTGGCCGGCATTACGCACGCGGTCACCTTGGTGCTTATTATTCTGTTTCTGGCACCTCTGGCCTCAAACATCCCACTGTGCGCTCTGGCCGCCATTCTTTTCGTGGTCGCGTACAACATGAGCGAGTTGAAGCACTTCAAACGCATGGTCCAGCGGGCTCCACGCGCAGACGTAGCTATTCTGCTCATCACTTTCAGCCTCACAGTGTTCAGTGACCTGGTGATCGCCGTGAATATCGGCGTCATTCTTGCGATGCTGCACTTCATGCGCCGCATGGCCTCATCTGTGGAGGTGCAACAGGTAATCGAGCACGAGCTTGAAGAAGAGCTGAGGGCCAATGGCCACACTCGCCTGCCGCCAGGGACATTGATTTATACGATTGAAGGGCCATTGTTCTTTGGCGCGGCTGAGACCTTCGAGCGAGTCTTGGCACAGACCCATACCGATCCACGTCTGCTGATTATTCGCTTGAAGCGTGTACCGTTTATGGATATCACTGGCTTGCAGGTGCTGGAGGAGGTCATTCAGCAACTGCACAAACGCAACATCGTGGTGAAACTCTGCGAAGCGAACACGAAGGTGCTCCACAAGCTCGATAGGGTAGGTATCTTGCAAGAAATCGGCACGGAGCATTACCACGCCGACTTCAACACCGCGCTGGCTAAAGCGGTCAGTATTGCAGAGGGCCCGTCGACCCTCTAGGGGCTTACCGCCCGTATCAGGTTATGACTTGGTAGTGGCAGCATGCTTACTTTTGGTCGAATAGCTGGCACCGTGGGTGTCCAGGTAGTCACGAATCAGTTGACGGACAACCTGCGAAGGTGTCAGGTCTTGTGCTGCACAGAGTTCCTCGAAGGCTTTTTTCTTGACGGGATCAATGAGCACAGTGAGGCGCGCAGTCTTGCTTTCCATAGGGTATTCAATCGCTCAAGTCGCTAGATGTTAATCAAATTGTAATTGCCTTGTCCCGTGCTGTCACTGTGCTGCTCGTTACTTCGACTTTACCCACAAGAAAAGATTTGGCTCTCACTGTGGGTGATGAGCCGGATCTGCTTCGACTCAGCGTGGATAATCCCCATCCCCTGCCTTATGTCCGGCTTTCAAAGCCCGGACGACATATCGACGGCCTTAACCAGCGATAGCGCATCCGGGTGAAAGATCAGGTTCAACTCACGATCAATCGTCGAGCCGCGCTGATCGATCCAAATACCGATCTCTTCAACGGCACAACCCAGGGC
>NZ_JBFUIC010000607.1:0-1419 GCF_056402075.1 Pseudomonas sp. P4_C3 | reverse complement strand
CAAGTAAATTATAAAGAGATGAGCGTTCGGTTGACGGTTCAGTGATGTTTTCCGGGTATCGGTAATCCATCGTTTTCGATTTGTTATATCTGCAACTTTTTTCAGTTCGGTAGATAGAGCGGTTTCTCAAGAATGCAGGAGAAGTGCGCCTGCTAGTCTGCCTACCTTGCTTGTCGATGGGGTATAACTTTAGTGTGGTATTTGTTGGGGTGTCTGTATTGCTCAGTCTACGGTCTCGATGGTAGAAACCAGCAGGTTGTTAAGGCTGGAAGAAGATATTGACTTTCGGCAGCGGTAGCATGCTTGAGTTGGGGCAGGAACAGTAAAAATAATCACTGTTTTTATGATTTGTTATTGTCGGTGCGATGTTCTGTGGGTTGCATGTAATAAATATTTGAGAGTTTCTCAGTTTTGTTGGTTGGTTTAAGTGATGAGGAGATATCTTCTGCGCACTATGCAGTAAAGTCCAATCACATCTTACGGCCGGTTGCCCTATCATGACGGCCTTGCAAGGAGAGGGATCTGCGTGATCCTTGAGTCGGGCGCCTGACTGGTTTGTGATCCTGATAACACTGCCGCATTGGCGGCGCGCTATTACCGTATTCCAGCAGGTAGTCGCAGTCTAAATTATAAAAGCATTTCATCCGGGCGAGAAAGAAAAAATTCAGGCCAAGCCCGGATGTTCGACTCTTACTGGTGTAAAATGAAAGTCGTACGGGAATGAGCGCATTCTAAGCGTCATAAAAATAGGTGTGGTTGGAGCGTTCGAAGGGGTTATGGAAAGATTCCGGGTTTTGTTATTAGGTCTTCCGCGCCGCAGTAAACGACTGATCCAGGTTGCTGCTGATGTCGCGTTGGTGTGGCTAGCCCTGTGGATGGCATTTGTTGTCCGATTAGGCATCGATGAGATGGTCAACCCGCTCACTCAGCATCTCTGGCTTTTTTTGAGTGCGCAGTTTGTAGCAATTCCACTTTTCTTTCAATTTGGAATGTATCGCGCAGTCATGCGCTATTTTGGTAATGATGCCCTTATTACGATCGTCAAAGCGGTAAGTTTGTCATCGTTAATTCTTGGCGTTGTCGTGTATTGGTATAGTAATCATCAGAATATTGTGCCGCGGTCAATAATTTTTAATTATTGGTGGCTAAGTTTGGTCATGATCGGTGGTCTTCGACTGTTCATGCGTCAATACTTTCTCGGTGATTGGTTTTCCGCAGMCCAACATGTTCCTTTCACCAACCGGGATAACGGATTACCTAAGGTGGCCATTTATGGAGCTGGTGCTGCCGGAAATCAGCTTGTAGCAGCTTTGCGAATGGGACGAGCCATGCGTCCGGTCGCCTTTATCGATGACGATAGAAGTATTGCCAGTCGAGTTATTTCTGGGCTTAAGGTTTATAAACCAAAGCATATCAAGG
>NZ_JBFUIC010000606.1:0-1423 GCF_056402075.1 Pseudomonas sp. P4_C3 | reverse complement strand
GTTCCGGGCAGTTCGACCGCTGAGGGTCGTGCGGGGTTTATTGACCATGACAAGATACGTTAGTGCCGGGCGGCGGTTGGATTCTATTCGCCAGTGCTCGTCGAAGAAGCGGACCGGATGACATATCCAGTACCGCTCGATACCCTTTCGCCCCCGGGTGCCTGACAGCCATTCAGGCCAGACTCACTCCATCCAGACGAACCAAAAATGAAATCCTCCGCAGGTTTACTGTTGTCAGGTATCGAACTGGACCGTGCCAGTTCCATCCCCTTGTACCGCCAACTCTACTTGYAGATTCGCAAACAGATTCTCAGTGGCAGGATTCAGGGAGGCGTACGTCTGCCGTCCACCCGGACCTTGAGCAAAGAACTGCAGCTGTCGCGAATCAGCATTCTCAATGCGTTCGATCAACTGATTGCCGAAGGTTTTCTGACGTCGCGCACCGGGGCCGGGACTTATGTCGGCCATGAATGGGAAAGCCGCGGTATCGATGACGATGAGCACAAGCGCCAGCCTCCTCGCCTGTCCGACCTGAGCCAGTCCATGCTGTCATTGCGCAGCGATCATTTCCGCGGCGTTTCCTATGCGGACTGGGCCACCGGCAGCCCGACTTCGTTCCTGCCCAGCCACAGTGCGTACGATGCGTTCCCGCAATCGGTCTGGAAGCGGCTGATGAATCGCCACCTGCATAAGCCAACCAAGGCCATGCTCGGCTATGGCGAACTGCAAGGGTTGCTGGCCCTGCGCGAGGCGATTGCCGAATACGTCTTCGATGCCCGGGGCATCGACTGCACTGCCGAACAGGTGGTCATCGTTTCCGGCGCCCAGCAAGCCTTCAACCTGCTGGGCATGCTGTTGCTCAATCCGCAGGACAGTTTCTGGATGGAGGATCCGGGGCATATCGCGGCGCGAATTGCGCTCCAGGCCCAAGGGGGGCTGGTCGTGCCGTTGCGTATCGACGAACAGGGGATCGATATCCAGCAAGGCCTGGCTCAATGTCCTGACGCCCGCCTGGTGTTTACCACACCGTCTCGTCAGCATCCCTTGGGCATCACCATGAGTTATGCGCGGCGCCAGGAGCTCATCGACTGGGCTGCCCGCAATCAAAGCTGGATCATCGAGGACGACTGCGACAGTGAGTTTCGCTACAACGGTCGCCCCCTGCCGGCACTCTATGCCATGGACCAATGGGCCCGGGTCATCTACGCCGGAACGTTCAGCAAAGTGCTCTTCCCCTCGCTACGACTGGGTTACGTGATACTGCCGAACGCCCTGGTCGAACCCTTCTGCACCCTGCGGGCGGTCATGGATCGCAGCCCGCCCACGCTGCTACAGGCCGTCACGGCGGACTTCATGCGCGAGGGCCACTTCCTCGGTCATATTCGTCGAATGCGTGCGCTGTACCAGGCTCGCCAGCAAGCAC
>NZ_JBFUIC010000605.1:0-1423 GCF_056402075.1 Pseudomonas sp. P4_C3 | reverse complement strand
GCTCTATCGCTATTTCCCCAGCAAAGAAGCATTGATTGACCGTGTTTACGACGAGGTATATCGGTGGGATGCCTCTTGGGAGACGATGATCAAGGATCGTTCGCAACCCCTTCAGGCTCGCCTGGTTCGTTTCTATACTTCATACGCAAACGTGATTTTGCGGCGAGAATGGATTCGCATCTTCGTTTTCGCCGGGTTGACCCGTGAAGGCATCAACGATCGGTATCTGGCCAAATTGCGTGAGCGAGTCTTCATTCCTGTTATCGCGGAAATTCGCCACGCCCATGGTCTGGCGCCTTCCTCCGGTGAAACGATCAATGAAAAAGAGCTCGAACTGATCTGGAGTTTGCATGCCAGCATTTTCTATATTGGCGTGCGCAAATGGATCTACGATCTTCCAGTGACCGAGGACATTGACGCGCTGATAGAGCAGATGGTCGATGCGTTCCTCAATGGCGGTCCCCATGTATTGGCTCAAGTCGACAACGACCTCGGCGAAATGCCTCGTTTGAATTGATTTTTCCGCTTGCCCACCTAATGACATCCTGCTGCCACCCTTCTTTTTTGTCGACCACTCATCACCTGTTTCAGCCTTTAGCTGGATAGGTGGCGGGAGGGCGCGCACCCCGCTATTTCGCTCTGAAAAGCCCTTTCCAAACACCTGGAACTCGCCCTGCCGAGACGACACCACGACGTGGTTCAGGGGCTGTCCTCAAAAAATTTGGTCCTCCGGCTATTTACTTCAATTTCGTCAGGCCTTACTGTTTATCAACTGATAAATAACTACAAAAAACTGTTGGAGGCACCATGCAAGTCCGAAAACTCGCTCATTACTCGATCCGGTCGTTCGACCTGGAAAAGTCCAGCCAATTTTATGAAAGGGTGCTCGGTTTCACCCCTGGCTACCGGCCGCCGTTCGACTTTCCTGGCGTGTGGTTGTACATGGGAGGGGATGAGCAAGACTTTGGTACGGTCCACATTATCGGGATCGATCCCTCCAACCCCGAGGGTTTGAAGAAGTATCTCGGCGACAAAGAAATCCCGTTGAAGGGCACTGGAACCGTTGATCACATTGCTTTTCTGGTAACAGGCCTGGTTGAGTTCTGGAGCGTCTTCAAAGCGCAAGGCATTGCCTGGCGTGATCGCACCGTTCCGAGCCTGGGCCTGCATCAGGTCTTCATCGAAGATCCTTCAGGTGTCACCATCGAACTCAACTTCCCGGCCTCCGAGATTGAAGCCGTCGGTTCCTACACCGCCTATGCCGCTGCGACTGTGGAGGTGCAGCCATGATTAATATGTCGAACAAGCGYCGCGCTATTGTCGTAGGTGGTTCGCTGGGAGGTCTGTTTGCAGCGAACATGTTGCTACGCAAAGGTTGGGATGTAGAAGTCTTCGAACGTGTTCCGGACGAACTCGCTGGACG
>NZ_JBFUIC010000604.1:0-1438 GCF_056402075.1 Pseudomonas sp. P4_C3 | reverse complement strand
CAGCGTGCCGATGCGGTCGAGTTCGCGCTTCAGCGCATCGCGGTCAAGTTGTGCAAACGGCAGGTCCAGAAATGCCCGGCAGCGTGTTTCGATGCGCGCCAGGGTAGAGTGGAACGCCGCCGATACCGTTGCTTCATCGCCCGTTATGTCCGATGGGTCTTCCTGGCCCCAATGGGCTTTCAATGCCGGTCCGTAGTACACGGGGCACGCCTCACCGGCAGCCTTGTCGCAGACTGTAATGACGATGTCTGGCGGGTTGGCTTCGAATGCGTCATTGCCTTTGCTGCTCAAGCCGTCGATGGCAATGCCGGCCTCTTGCAAGGTGCTCAGGCTGCGGGGCAGCACCTGTCCCTTGGGGAAGCTGCCGGCACTRATCGCCTGAAAGCCTTGCGGGGCGAGATGGTTGAACATGGCTTCGGACAGGATGCTGCGGCAGCTGTTGGCGGTAYACATAAACAGAACACGCATGGTGATTCCTCTTTGCAGTCGCCCAGGGGCTAAACGCTCAGGCGCAAGGCCAGGGCAGACAAGGTGATGAGCAGAATCGGCAGCGTCAGAACCACGCCGACCCTGAAGTAGTAACCCCAGGTAATGCGGATACCCTTGCGCTCCAGAACATGCAGCCAGAGCAGCGTGGCCAGACTGCCGATGGGGGTGATCTTGGGGCCCAGATCAGAGCCGATGACATTGGCGTAGATCATGGCTTCACGGACCACGCCGGTGGCGTCACTGGCTTGAATCGACAGTGCGCCCACCAACACCGTAGGCATGTTGTTCATCCCAGATGACAGCAAAGCCGTGAGCAGACCGGTGCCCAATGCTGCGCCCCAGATGCCGAATTCGGCCATGTGGTTCAGCGCCATTGTCATGTAGGTGGTCAGCCCGGCATTTTTCAGCCCGTACACCACCAGGTACATGCCCAGCGAAAAGATCACCACCTGCCAGGGCGCTTCACGCAGCACCCGTCGCGTTGAAATCACATGCCCACGCGCAGCCACAGCGAACAGCATCGCGGCACAGACCGCTGCGATTGCACTGACTGGAATGCCCAAGGGTTCCAGCGCAAACAACCCGATCAACAACAGACCCAGAACCATCCAGCCGACGCGGAAGGTCAGGGGATCACGCACGGCGCGTCGCGGATCCAGCACGTCATCGAGAGAGTAGTGCCGGGGAATGTCACGCCGGAAAAACCGGTACAGCACCACGAGCGTGGTTGCCACGGCAACGACATTGACCGGCACCATGATGGCGGCGTATTCGCTGAAACCCAGGTCGAAGTAGTCGGCCGAAACGATGTTGACGAGGTTGGACACCACCAGGGGCAAGCTCGCCGTGTCGGCAATGAAACCGGCCGCCATGACGAACGCCAGGGTAGACGCTGGCGAAAAACGCAATGCGAACAGTATTGAAACGACGATGGGGGTCAGAATCAGGG
>NZ_JBFUIC010000603.1:0-1448 GCF_056402075.1 Pseudomonas sp. P4_C3 | reverse complement strand
CCTCCTGCGACTGCCCGGCCGCCAGAAAACCTTCGAACACCTGGATGAAGTCGGCACCCTCCAGCGCCTGCTGGACGGCGAGCACGCGCAGGGCCAGACGACGCAAACGATTGATGTCCATGCTGCCGGTGAACAGTTCGGCCAGGGTGGCAATGCCTTCCTGGGTCTGGGTCGTGCGGGGCGCCCCCAGGCCCAGGCTTATGAGGTTGGGCTGTCGCGCGCCGTTTTGTGCCGTGGCGACATGCACGAAGGCCTCGTGTTGCAACAGCTGGTTCTTGTCCAGCTCCGAGAACAGCGCGCTGGCCCGCAGGCGAATGCGGCTCGATCCGGCGATGGCCTTGGCGGCYAGGTTCGGATCGAGCACGACTGTGATCTGTCCGACGCCGAAGAAACGGTCCAGTTCCGGTTGTATCCAGGCGGCGAATGCCTTGGCCGGAATCTCGGCCGGGCTCGGTAGAATTCGCGCACCGCCCAGCAGGGCGTCAGTGGTCTTGAGAAAGAAGCGGGCCGCGTCGAGCATGCTCAGTTGCAGGCGCGAGTAATAGAAATCCGGGCGCCGGTACAGCGCTGACGAATATTGCGTAAAGGCGGGAGTGCCAATGGCCCCCAGCATGTGCCCGGCGGTGGCATAGCTGCGGGCGGTCATGGCGAGGAAGTTCCCGGCCGGATGCCCCACATCGCAGCGGCTGATAAAGGATTCAAGGGCGGCGATGTCAGCGCTGTGGTCGCGGGGCTGCAGCTCGACATCGGGTAACTCCGCACGCCCGCTGCGCCATTTCGCCAGGAAGTCTTCCTCGACCCCATCCGGCCAGGACAGGGCATCCAGCACGCGGATCTTGCGGGTCAGACCGGGCAGGGTGGCATCGAGTTCGGACAGGGCGGCGGCGCTCATGGATAGCTCCTTGAGGGACGAAATGACGTTACTAAAGCTTAGTCGTCGCGCGCGGTTACGTGCGTTTGCGAAGACAGGTACGCGGCCTCAGAGCAGGCTCCACGACACCCCGACGTACATCGCCATCCCCTCGCCGGGCGTGGAGCGTGCCGCGTCCAGCCCTTTGTCGTCGTAGCCCGGTGTGACCGTGGCGGCATAGTGCTTGTCGGTCAGGTTGCGCAGGTCCAGCCAGGTTTGCCAGTCGCCCTTGGGCGCGTTGTAGCCCAGCGTCGCACCGAAGATTGCGTAAGGATCGGCGTAGTAGCTGTTGGCATAATCGACCGCCACCTTGGATGCCCATTGCGTGTTGAACGCGGCAAAAAAGCCTTGCGGCCAGTCGTAGCGCAGTTCGCCCTGGTAATAGTGCATCGGCAGGCCCGGCAGGCGGTTGTCACCGAAGTGGTCATCGTCGCGGTAGTGGAAGTCACTGAAGGTGTAGCTCTGGCGCAGGCTCAATTGGCCGCCATCGTCCGGCGACCAAAGAGGGCTCAGCAGGCTGGCTTCCACGCCCTGGTGC
>NZ_JBFUIC010000602.1:0-1451 GCF_056402075.1 Pseudomonas sp. P4_C3 | reverse complement strand
GCTACAACGAGCCGCCGGAGATGGTCAAACAGACCCTCAACGCCCTGGCCAACCTCGACTATCCGGACTTCGAAGTCCTGATCATCGACAACAACACCAAGGACCCGGCGGTCTGGGAACCGGTGCGCGATTATTGCGAAACCCTCGGCCCGCGCTTCAAGTTCTTCCACGTGGCACCGCTGGCCGGCTTCAAGGGCGGCGCGTTGAACTACCTGATTCCGCACACTGCCAAGGATGCCGAAGTCATTGCCGTGATCGACTCGGACTACTGCGTCGACCGCAACTGGCTCAAGCACATGGTGCCGCACTTCGCCGACCCGAAAATCGCCGTGGTGCAGTCGCCGCAGGATTACCGCGACCAGAACGAAAGCACCTTCAAGAAGCTCTGCTACGCGGAATACAAAGGCTTCTTCCACATCGGCATGGTCACCCGCAACGACCGTGACGCGATCATCCAGCACGGCACCATGACCATGACCCGTCGCTCGGTGCTCGAAGAGCTGGGCTGGGCCGACTGGTGCATCTGTGAAGATGCCGAACTGGGCCTGCGGGTATTCGAAAAAGGCCTGTCGGCGGCGTACTACCACACCAGCTATGGCAAGGGCCTGATGCCCGATACCTTTATCGACTTCAAGAAACAGCGTTTCCGCTGGGCTTACGGAGCGATCCAGATCATCAAGCGTCATACCGCCAGCCTGCTGCGCGGCAAAGACACCGAGCTGACCCGTGGCCAGCGTTACCACTTCCTCGCGGGCTGGTTGCCGTGGGTGGCGGACGGCATGAACATCTTCTTCACCGTCGGCGCGCTGTTGTGGTCGGCGGCAATGATCATCGTGCCGCAACGGGTCGATCCACCGCTGCTGATTTTCGCGATCCCGCCGTTGGCGCTGTTCGTGTTCAAGGTCGCCAAGATCATCTTCCTCTACCGTCGTGCGGTTGGGGTGAATCTGAAGGATGCGTTCTGCGCGGCGCTGGCCGGCCTGGCGTTGTCCCACACCATCGCCAAAGCGGTGCTGTACGGCTTCTTCACCAGCAGCATTCCGTTCTTCCGTACGCCGAAGAATGCCGACAACCACGGCTTCTGGGTGGCGATTTCGGAAGCTCGGGAAGAAATGTTCATCATGCTGCTGTTGTGGGGCGCGGCCCTGGGGATCTACCTGGTGAACGGCATGCCGAGCAACGACATGCGCTTCTGGATCACCATGTTGCTGGTGCAGTCGCTGCCGTACGTCGCAGCGCTGATCATGGCGTTCCTGTCGTCGCTGCCCAAACCGGTGGTTGAGCCAGAACCTGCAACAGCGTAATCCGTTATTAGATAACGTCAAACGGCGGCCTTCGGGTCGCCGTTTTGCTTTAGAATGATCGCCCTTTTCAATGCCAACACACTCGGTAGGAGCTGCCGAAGGCTGCGATCTTTTGATTTTCAGAATCAGGATCAAAAGATCGCAGCC
>NZ_JBFUIC010000601.1:0-1456 GCF_056402075.1 Pseudomonas sp. P4_C3 | reverse complement strand
CGCCTCTTGGCCAACTATCCACGCAGYATGAATGGATGGTCACAGGGAAGGACAAAACAGGAACGTTCAAGCTAAAGCTATTCACTGAAGCAGAAAAGGCGACACTCCTAACGCCGACGAACCGGTTGTCGCGGAGTAATTATTTCAGATTCATCTACGCGACCGGCACCCCGATACCATTGCCTCCGATGACGGCCTATGCAGCGGTAAATGTTACTTATGCTAGTGGTGTGCATCTTATGTATGAAGATGGCTCCCCAATGGTCGGTGTGCCTGTGACTTTTTACGTACCGGAATATGAGGCGATTACTGATACAACTGGCCCTGCAGGGAAAGCATATGGGGGATACTTCAAGTACAGCACCCTTGGTATACGTGAATTCCGCGCAGTAGCGGCGCTTCCAGATGGGCCGATATCGGTAGACGCGTTGGTGAGGGTTGGTGTTTCTGAAGCTCAATAACCGGCAGACAAATGCCACTGAGTACGCCTTCTTTGCAGCTGTCGAACGAGCCGATATGTCACTTCAGCTCGCGGGTAAAGAAGGCGGTGTAGCTTTTTTTACAATGTCGTTATCCATCTTGAGCTGCCGGCTTTTCTGCTCCAACTGCCGGATGCGTTGTTGTTTAAGCGCTTCAGGACAGAAACCCCCCATCCACATTCAACGAAACCCCAGTCGTATAACTCGAAGCATCACTCGCCAGATACAACACCGCCCCGGCCATCTCACTCGGATCCGCCACGCGCTTCAGCGGAATCTGCGTCAGCGCGGTGTTCAAAATTGCCTCATTCTTCACCAGTGCCGAAGCGAATTTGGTATCCGTCAACCCCGGCAACAACGCATTGCAACGAATCCCGAACTGCACACACTCCTCGGCAAACACCTTGGTCATATTGATTACCGCTGCCTTGGTCACCGAGTAGATGCCCTGGAAGATGCCCGGCGAGACACCGTTGATGGAGGTCACGTTGATGATGCCGCCGCCGGTCCTGCGTGCCGTCGTGTTGGTCATTGCGAGTGCTGTCGGTGCAGTTCGGCTGGCCGTTGCCGAAAGCCATCGGTCTTTTGAAGCACTTCTTTATCGCCAATTGTTCTAGAAAAACTGTCAACTCTGACAGTTTCTTGCGTGCCMATTWTTCCCGATAGTTGAATGMCCMTCCCTGATCATTCACTTGCCAGCATCGAGAGCACGCCATGACCATCGAATTTAAARCCGGATCAACCGAGCCAGGTCCCGTGTACATCTGCCATGGAGCCGAAGACGACCAACGCCATTTCCTGACTATTGTGCCTAAGGAAGATAGTCCGTGGGGTAATCAAAAAGTGAGCTGCTATGACCTGGTTGGTGAGCCATCTCCCTCAGTCAGAATTGCTCCTGAGCCAGGTGTCTTTCAGACGTTTCTACTGACAACAGGTGCAAAATTGGAACTCCACTGTCCAGCGAACGGCACCGATTG
>NZ_JBFUIC010000600.1:0-1463 GCF_056402075.1 Pseudomonas sp. P4_C3 | reverse complement strand
ACCCAGGGTCGGTAACGGCTGCTGCTGTTCGATGGCCATGCGCACTTGCTTGCCGGCGGTGCGGGCATCGAGGAAACCGGACTTTTTCAGCTCATCGGGATTACGCAGGTAGAGCTTGCTCATCAGCAGGTAAAGGCTGTTGAGGTTGTCGCGCATGGTCAGGGAGGCCATGCGGTCGACGCTGGTCTGCATTAACTCCTGGGGTTTGCCTTCGCGCATCTGGGTGAGGATGTCGCCGCCCTGCTGCTGGCTGCAACCGCTGACGAAGAACATCGACAGACCTGCCAGCAGCAGGCAATGACGGCGGATTTTTGAAGTGATTGCGGGTGAAACTCGAGCCATGGGTTCTTGAACTTGGGCATGGGCCGACGGTGGGGATCGCCGCAGGCTGCCATGGATAGAGCCGGACATTGCGAAAAAGTGCAGTTTCGGGCGGTACCAATCGATCACTGGCAGGGGAATGTTCAAAGAAAAAACGGATCAGAAAATCATTAGGTCGGTACACACTCCCTGTAGGAGCTGCCGCAGGCTGCGATCTTTCGATCTTGAACAATCAAAGTCAAAAGATCGCAGCCTGCGGCAGCTCCTACACTTTTCACCGAATACACACAGGAGGTTTGCATGCGCACGCTTGAATTGGCTGGCGCCAGGGTCCCGGTTATCGGCCAGGGGACCTGGCAGATGGGCGAAGACCGTTCACGGCACACGGAAGAAGTCGCGGCCCTGCGCCTGGGTATCGAACTGGGCATGAGCCTGATCGACAGCGCTGAAATGTACGCCGAAGGCGGCGCCGAGGAAGTGGTCCGCGATGCCATCGCCGGCCAGCGCGACAGCGTCTTTCTGGTCAGCAAGGTGTACCCGCACAACGCCAGTCGCCAGGGCATTCCCCTGGCGTGCGAGCGAAGCCTGCGCAGGCTTGGCACCGATTACATCGATCTGTATCTGTTGCATTGGCGTGGCCAGTATCCGCTGGAGGAAACCGTCGAGGCCTTCGAACGCCTGCGCGAAGCCGGCAAGATCGGTCGTTGGGGCGTGTCCAATTTCGACCTCGACGACTTGCTGGAACTGGACGCCCCGGCCTGTGCCACCAATCAGGTGCTCTACAACCTCGAACAACGGGGCATAGAATTTGATTTGCTGCCCTGGAGCCAACAACGGCGGTTGCCGGTCATGGCTTACTGCCCGATTGGCCAAGGCGGTAAAATGCTCGCCAATGCTACGCTCAGGCAAGTGTCCGCCCGTCACGGGGTCACACCGGCACAGGTGGCGCTGGCATGGATACTGCGTCAGGAAGGAGTGATCGCCATCCCCAAAGCGGTCCAACCCGAGCATGTGCGGCTCAATGCCCAGGCCGCAACATTGCAGCTTGAACCCGGGGATCTGGAGGCGCTGGACCAAGCGTTTCACGCGCCACAACGCAAACAGCGGCTGGCCATGGTCTGAACCACCGCAGTCTGTCAGAG
>NZ_JBFUIC010000599.1:0-1465 GCF_056402075.1 Pseudomonas sp. P4_C3 | reverse complement strand
TTTCACAACCGTACCCGGCGCAACCTTGGCAGGTGCGACTTGAGGCAGGTTGCTGGCTTCCAGCGCTTGGCGTTGTTGTGCGAGAGCCGCGAGGGTTTGTTCGCTGGCCATCGGAATCACCTCAGGGGTGACCGGTGAGCCAGGGCGCACCCGTTGCAGGCCCTTGACGATGATGGTGTCGTCCTTGTTCAGACCGTTGCGCACGATGCGCAGACCTTCGATCTTCGGACCCAGTTCCACCGCGCGGTAGGCGGTCTTGTTGTCGGCATCCATCACCAGCACGAACTTCTTGCCCAGGTCGGTGCCGACCGCCTCATCGTTGATCAGCATGGCGCTGTACGTACCGCTGCCCACCAGTTTCAGGCGTGCATACAGGCCCGGGGTGTAGCTGCCATCGCTGTTGTCGAACACGGCGCGGCCACGGATGGTGCCGGTTTTCGGGTTGACCTGGTTGTCGACGAAGTTCATCACGCCCTGATGCGGGTTGCCGTCCTCGTTGGACAGGCCCATATAAACCGGGGTGGTGGCGCCGCGCTTGCCCTGGCGAGCGAGCTCCGTGTACTTGAGGAACACACGCTCGTCCGCGTCGAAGTAGGCATACACCTTGTCGGTGGAGACCACGCTGGTCAGCGGGGTGGTGTCGGCGGTCACCAGGTTGCCGGCGGTGATTTCCGCACGGCTGACGCGGCCGCTGATCGGTGCGGTGACGCGGGTGAAGCTCAGGTTCAGCTTGGCCAGGTCCAGCTGTGCCTGAAGAGCGCCGACGGCGGCGCGGGCTTCCTGGGCGGCGCTGGTACGCGAATCGGCCAGTTCAGCGGAAATGGCGTTGCTGGTGCGCAGGCGTTCACCGCGCTGGGCTTCGTTTTCGCTACGGGTAGCATTGGCGCGCGATTGTGCAACCAGTGCTTCGAGGCGGCGGACCTCAGCCTGGAACGGACGCGGGTCGATCTGGAACAGCAGGTCGCCTTTCTTGACCAGGGCACCCTCTGTGAAGGCCACTTCATCGATCTGACCGGAGACCCGTGGACGAATCTCGACGGTTTCCGGCGCTTCGAGGCGGCCGGTGAATTCGTCCCACTCGTTGACCGGTTGTTCCAGCACCTTGGCCACGCTGACCTTGGCTGCTGGCATGCTGGCGGCGGTTTCCGGGGCCTTGCCGCAAGCGCTGATCACCACTACGGCCAACAAAGCCAAGGGGAAGCGCAAATGTTTGAGTGACTGTTCCATGGATGCATCCGCCAATGTGTTGAGATTGGCGAATGATGCGCGGCGGGTTTGTATCGGACGAATCGAATGGGGCGAAGGTAACTATCATTCGGAATGATATGAGACCCAAGCCAGCCCTCTAGCCTGCGCCTTGTGTCAGGGAGCGATCAACCCGGTTGATGGAAATTCTGTGTTTCCAGGTTTGCAAAGGTATGAGGGAGGTCGATGTGCCGGTTTTGGACGCCCTATGGTGAGGTGC
>NZ_JBFUIC010000598.1:0-1472 GCF_056402075.1 Pseudomonas sp. P4_C3 | reverse complement strand
GGCGTCAGCGTAACGACCTGAGCCTGTCCCCTGAAAAATAAATTGCCACCGGGAGGAACCGGTACGCCATCGATCTTGACGTCCGCCTCATCAGCCAGGTTGGTCGACAGCAACTTGCTSACCGCCACAGTGATCGGGSRGGTCATGYCCTTGCCCGCRAGACTCAGCTGGAAGGTSCCRCTTTTGGTCGAGCCGGTGACGCGCCAGCTRTGAGTTGTTTGCTCACTGCCAAATRCAGGCGCACTCACCACATTGGCCGCAACAAGACCGCTTTTGACCTCGCACGTCAGCTTCACCAGATGCCCGGCGATCGGACTGCCAGCTTTRGGCGTCAGCGTAACGACCTGAGCCTGTCCCCTGAAAAATAMATTGCCACYGGGAGGAACCRGKACGCCATYGATCTTGACGTCCGCCTCTTCCGTCAGGTACCGCGACATTACCTTGCACACGGGCAGCGTAATGCCAGAGGTCATGTCCGCACCTTTCAACTCCAGTTTGAACGTGCCGCTGTTGGTATGGGATTTGACTGCCCAGGTATTCTTGCCTGACGCGGTTACCGTCAGATTGCCAGGTTGCACGCCAGTGAGCGGCGTGCCTGTCAGCTCCAGCGGGTAGTCTTGCAGGGGGCTGCCTGGCTTGTAGGTCAGGGTGACGGGCTGCGGTTCATTCCTGAAGAACACAGCACCGCCGGCAGGGGAAGGAACACCGCCCACCAGGACCTTATCCACTTCATCCGAAAGATTGTGCGAAATCACCAGGCTTCGATGCTCCCACGGCACCAGCACTTCCCGGCTATAAAAACTCAGGGTGATACGACCGCTCTTGCCAGCCTCCGGCGTAATCTGCCAATTGAACTTGCCATCGACGGGAGCCGCCCAATCGCCAAAATTCGGCGATGCTACGATGGACAATCCGCCATTCTCTACCAGCTCCAGGTTGAGCTCCCTGGCAATTCCCGGTGGAGCCTCCACCGTTACATCGCTTGCCTGCCCACGGTGCAATAAAATGGGTTCGTTCCATTTCACCTCCTTACCGTTGACGGTTAACTTGGCTTGTTCCCAAGGACTCTCCACATATACATTGATCGTAAAACTCTGCTCTGTCATTTTATCGTCATAAGGGCTATGAACCTTTGCAGTAATCGTATGCTCCCCCGCGGTGGTAACGACATGTTCGAACCTGCTCCACCCCAGACCGGTAGTCGGCACCTTCTGCACAATCCCCCCGCCGAAGTACCACTCGACCTCAACGCCCTCCAGTTCCTTGCCGGTATAAAATGAACCGATTTGAACCTCCGCGGCCACTTTGTCCCCCACCACCGGAGCGCTGATCGGGTCACGTTTACTGAGAATGGCTCGCCGATAGTCCCCCAATTTCAACGCAACTTTACAAGGCGCGGCGGTAAATTCACTTTGCAGTTGAAGATTGAAATCGATGTCCGTTCCATTCGCCGGGCAATTCAACTTCCACTC
>NZ_JBFUIC010000597.1:0-1478 GCF_056402075.1 Pseudomonas sp. P4_C3 | reverse complement strand
GTGACGAGGATGTGTTTGACCTTGAGCACATCGACCGCGTACTGAATCACCGACAGGCAGTTGAGGTCGGTGTGCAGCACCACGTTGGCCACATTACGGTGTACGAACAGATCGCCCGGCAGCATGCCGACGATCTCGTTGGCCGGCACCCGGGCATCGGAACAACCGATCCACAGAAACTCGGGGGTCTGTTGGCGAGCCAGCTTGGCGAAGAAGTCAGGATCTTCCTCCTTGATCGCAGCGGCCCAACGCTCGTTGTTATCAATCAGATCTTGTAATTCGTTCATGCTTTGAAGCCTCAAGAATGATGCGCAGCTTTGACTGACAACCGTCCGTCGGGGTCACGCGCGAAATGCAGATGCTCTCCTGATCCGGAACACGGGGCTCCATGCCGGTGGAATTCTCGGTAGCCACGTAGGTCAACCGTAGTAAGGCCTACAGTATGAGGAATTACCATGAATGATTCACGACGTCCGTACGATGCGGTGCAACCGGAGCCCATCGATGACGACGAAGACCGCATAGGCTCGGTGCATGAACTGGATTTCGATGAAGAAGTGCCCAGCGCCAGAATCGGTGACGAACTGCCGGATGAGGAGCACGAGCAACTGATGCCTCGTCGGCGCGTACGTGAAGCAGGCCTTGCCGGCGCCTCGACCGGCGACCATCAACCTACCGACGATGACCTGAGCCCGGAAACCCTGATCCGTGAAGACGGCGCCCGGGATGCCCATGAGGCGGGCAATGATAGCCGCGCGGATTGGGACCTGAGCATCGTCGATGAGGACGATATTGGCGGTGGCAATGGTCTGGATGAGGCGGAATTGGCGCGGCGCGATCCTCTCGACAAAAAACGTTGAGCTCTACGGACTCAATCCACCAAAGTGCAGGCCATGACCACAGCATCTTCGCGCCCACCCACCGCCGGGTAGTAATCCCGGCGTCGGCCGATCTCGTTGAAACCATAACGCTCGTACAGCTTGAACGCCGCGGTATTGCTGTCGCGCACTTCCAGGAAACACTCCCGGGCGTCGGCCTTGTAGGCAATCGACATCAAATGCTCAAGCAATGTCAGCCCCAGGCCACGGCCCTGGTTTTCCGGCTTGACCGTAATGTTCAGCAGGTGCGCCTCGTCGAGGATCATCTGCACCACACCGTGGCCCACCTGTTGCTGACCTTCGAACATCAGCCAGATCTGATACTTGCCCAGGCCATCGAGGAAAATCCCGCGGGTCCAGGGATGGCTGTAGGCCGCGTATTCGATTTTCAGTACAGTTTCCAGGTCCGCCTCGGTCATCGGGCGAAACGATACAGCGTCACTCATTCGATTCTTTCCAGCGCGCCATCAGCCGACGCATGGCTTGCCAGACATCAGCCTTACGCTGTGGCTCTTCCATTAATAATTCCAGGCCCGGCACCGCCCAGGCCGAGCCCAGGCCTTCGATCTGCAACTCGCGATTGAACGCCTCGGCATCCGC
>NZ_JBFUIC010000596.1:0-1478 GCF_056402075.1 Pseudomonas sp. P4_C3 | reverse complement strand
AGCGCCCAGTGCTCCAGATAATGCTCTTCAATCAGCGCATTGAATCGATGAAAGATCTGCAAGTCTTCACGTCGCGTGGGCGTCGCTTCGAGAGGGTTTGCGCACAGCCGTAATACGCTGACCATGATCAGTCGAGTCAGGCTTAACACCGCAGCACTGTGACCGGCGGCCCCACTGTTCATCTCCCCTCGCAGTTCTTCGAATAGAAATGTCAGTCGCCGCGCTTCGCTTTGCAGCTCAGGCTTCAGGTGATCAAGCGCCACACAAGCAGGGGGCAGTTGCGGACCCAGTGCCAGCCCGGGATCGCTTTCGATCAATTGCCAGATCAACTGCTGGCGAACGGTAAGCACGTGGCCGTCGCTGTCCGCCTCCGTCACGAAAGAATGGGGAATTGTCGGTGGGGTGAGAAAAAACATGGGACCCGACTCGACGTACTGCTGATCATCAAGATAGACCCTCACCGTTCCGCTCTTGACGTAATGCACCTGGAAAAATCGATCGTGGCGGTGCACTGGCATGTTGCGCCCAAAGAAACCCGCCAGGTTGCCGAGCTTGTCGTAATGCACCTCGCTATCGCTGTAGCGCTGATCGTAGACCTGGCCGATGTTGATGTTAGGAATTGGATACCGATCGTTCATCACACACTTCTCATTTTTCTTAGTCCCGACATCCCCCGCCCCCCATGGTGCACCCGTTGCGAGTAAATCGCCATGAACGATAAGGTGCTTGACGATCATTAACATATTAACTATAACGATAGCATGTTAACAATAATCAGGCCGGACACCTCCAGTCCCGCCACTGCCAGGAGAGRAGCATGAGCCATGCCTTGCATGACATTGCGACCGGCACCCTGCTCGGTGTAGCGCTGAACTACCAGGGATTGCTGCTGAAGCGCCTTTCTGAATTCGAGCAGCCGCCGTATCAAAAGCTGCCTGTCAAACCGGTTCTGTTCATCAAGACGCCGAATACGCGCAACGTACATGGCGGCGCCGTGGTGCATCCCGGTGCAGGAGTTTCATTGCAACCTGGCCCGGCTCTGGGGGTGGTGATCGGCAAGGATGCCAGTCGAGTCAGTGTTGACGAGGCGATGAATCACGTTGCTGGCTATGCCATCGTCAACGAATTCAGTCTTCCGGAAGAGAGCTATTACCGCCCTGCCGTGAAAGCAAAATGTCGCGATGGTTTCTGCGCCATCGGCCCTGAATTTGTACCGCGCGAACAGCTTGCCAATCCGCATGACTTGACCCTGCAACTACGAGTCAATGGCGAGCTTCGACAGGAAGACTCCACCGCAAACTTCGTACGCAAGATTCCTCAGCTGATCGCCGAAATCAGCGAGTTCATGACCTTGTATGCCGGAGATGTGTTGATCACCGGGACACCTTCGGGTCGTGTCGATGTCCTGCCAGGTGACCGCGTAGACGTAGAAATCCAGGGTCTGGGATGCCTGACCAATGTCATCGTTGCCGAGCAGG
>NZ_JBFUIC010000595.1:0-1488 GCF_056402075.1 Pseudomonas sp. P4_C3 | reverse complement strand
CAGCTCCGGTAAACTGCTGTACTCCGCACGCATCATTCCTTACCGCGGTTCGTGGCTGGACTTCGAGTTCGACCCGAAAGACTGCGTGTTCGTGCGTATCGACCGTCGTCGCAAGCTACCTGCCTCGGTACTGCTGCGCGCGCTGGGTTATACCACTGAAGAAGTGCTGGACGCGTTCTACACCACCAACGTATTCCACGTGAAGGGCGAGACCCTGAGCCTGGAACTGGTGCCTCAGCGCCTGCGCGGTGAAATCGCCGTCCTCGATATTCTGGATGACAAAGGCAAGGTTATTGTCGAGCAAGGTCGTCGTATCACTGCTCGCCACATCAACCAGCTGGAAAAAGCCGGGATCAAAGAGCTGGATGTGCCTCTGGACTACGTCCTGGGTCGTACAACCGCCAAGGTCATCGTGCATCCGGCAACCGGCGAAATCCTGGCAGAGTGCAACACCGAGCTGAACACCGAGATCCTGGCCAAAATCGCCAAGGCTCAGGTTGTTCGCATCGAAACTCTGTACACCAACGATATCGACTGCGGTCCGTTCGTCTCCGACACCCTGAAGATCGACTCCACCAGCAACCAACTGGAAGCGCTGGTCGAGATCTATCGCATGATGCGTCCTGGCGAGCCGCCAACCAAAGACGCTGCCGAGACCCTGTTCAACAACCTGTTCTTCAGCCCTGAGCGCTATGACCTGTCTGCGGTCGGCCGGATGAAGTTCAACCGTCGTATCGGTCGTACCGAGATCGAAGGTTCGGGCGTGCTGTGCAAGGAAGACATCGTCGCGGTACTGAAGACCCTGGTCGACATCCGCAACGGTAAAGGCATCGTCGATGACATCGACCACCTGGGTAACCGTCGTGTTCGCTGCGTAGGCGAAATGGCCGAGAACCAGTTCCGCGTTGGCCTGGTACGTGTTGAGCGTGCGGTCAAAGAGCGCCTGTCGATGGCTGAAAGCGAAGGCCTGATGCCGCAAGACCTGATCAACGCCAAGCCAGTGGCTGCGGCGGTGAAAGAGTTCTTCGGTTCCAGCCAGCTGTCCCAGTTCATGGACCAGAACAACCCGCTGTCCGAGATCACCCACAAGCGTCGTGTTTCTGCACTCGGCCCTGGCGGTCTGACTCGTGAGCGTGCCGGCTTCGAAGTTCGTGACGTACACCCGACGCACTACGGTCGTGTTTGCCCGATCGAAACGCCGGAAGGTCCGAACATCGGYCTGATCAACTCSCTGGCCGCTTATGCGCGCACCAACCAGTACGGCTTCCTCGAGAGCCCGTACCGTGTGGTGAAAGACGCTCTGGTCACCGACGAGATCGTGTTCCTGTCCGCTATCGAAGAAGCTGATCACGTGATCGCTCAGGCTTCGGCCACGATGAACGACAAGAAGGTCCTGATCGACGAGCTGGTAGCTGTTCGTCACTTGAACGAATTCACCGTCAAGGCGCCGGAAGACGTCACCTTGATGGACGTATCGCCGAAGCAGGT
>NZ_JBFUIC010000594.1:0-1489 GCF_056402075.1 Pseudomonas sp. P4_C3 | reverse complement strand
TGCTTGCACCGGATAAAGCATTGGCGACGCTGCCTATCTCCATTTTTGTCGTGGGCATGGCGAGCTGCACGCTACCTGCCGGTGCCATTGCGCAGCGCTATGGGCGCAGTCCCGTGTTTATGCTGGGAGCGTTGTGCGGCATCCTGATGGGAGTGCTGGCTGCGATTGGCATTTATTGGTCCTCCTTTTTCATCTTCTGTGCTGCGATGCTGTTTGGTGGCGCTTATGCCGCTGTGGTGCTGACGTTTCGTTTCGCCGCCGCAGAATGCGTTCCAGAAAACAGGCAGCCCTGGGCGCTTTCAATCGTCATGGCTGCCGGGCTGGTGGCGGGTGTACTAGGTCCACAGACGGTCACCTATACGATGGACCTATGGGAGTCACACCTGTTTATCGCTACTTACGTTGCAGCCGCATTAATGGCAGTGGTTTCGGCGGCGGTGCTGCTAGGTGTCGATTTGCCACGCCATGAGGCGGCTGTTCGTACTCCAGGTCGCCCGCTTGCGGTGATTGTTCGGCAGCCTCGACTCATCAACGCCATGCTCTGTGGTGTCATTATTTACACCTTGATGAATTTCCTGATGACTTCGGCCCCACTGGCAATGAAGCATGAGGATCTTTCACTGGAATCATCGAATCTGGCATTGCAGTGGCACGTAATTGCAATGTACGCACCCAGTTTTTTCACTGGAAAGCTGATCCACCGTTTTGGGGCAAACCGCGTTGTGTTGATGGGGTTGATGTTAACCGGCGCGTCTGTTGCTGTCGGGCTTGCCGGCGTGCAGTCCTACCACTTTTATTTATGTTTGGTGCTTCTAGGGATTGGCTGGAATTTCGGTTTTGTCGGCGCCTCTGCGCTCGTCCTTCAGTGCCATAAAACAAGCGAAAGAAACAGTGTCCAGGCGCTCAATGATTTCATTGTCTTTGGCGCCATGGTACTCGGCTCGTTTGCATCGGGAGGTATATTGAATCGATACGGTTGGACCGTTATCTGTGCGCTCGCCTTTGTACCTGTGCTGGTTGCCATAGCGACGTTGATGTTGAGCGAGCGTCGCGTCAGGTATTCAACTCAGGAACGCACAAGCTAGTTCCGCGGGACTGGCTTAGCCTCCAGACCATGATTCGATTCACGCTGGATAACCGGTTTTGCGCAGTGGCAATGGCGAGCGCACCTTGTTCAACTTGCTGACACCTCCTTTGTGTGACGAAAAGCGTAGCAGGCAGCAAAAAGCCCGCTCAGTGGCGTAATGCTGTTCACTTAAGCGGAGCAGCCTTACGGTCCACCGGAAACCGGGTTTTTGAAATTTTCACCGTCCTTGGCCTCGAAGGCCTTGGGCGGTGATCCAGAAACATTCCCCCAACACCTGCCCTTAACTCTGCCAATCGCCTCCCTGTGGCTGAAACCGGATTGGCCGCTGCCATCACGATCAGTTGGACGGCGATGTACTGGCAGGCCGGTTTGAAGCGGATGTCGCTGGGCGCTCGGCCAAAC
>NZ_JBFUIC010000593.1:0-1497 GCF_056402075.1 Pseudomonas sp. P4_C3 | reverse complement strand
TAGACCGCGTTATCGTTCATCGCGAGCAAGCTCGCTCCCACAGGATTTGTACCGTTCCCAAATTCGGCGTCAAACACAAAACCTGTGGGAGCGGGCTTGCCCGCGAAGGGGCCGGAACATTCAATACACCTGCCAGCAAAAAACGCTCAAGCCTGCACCACCTCGATCCCCAACGCCCGGTAGTCCTCGACATTGCCTGACGCCACATGCCGTTCGGTGATCAACGTGTGCACACGGTTACAAGGCGCTACGACAAAGGGCTCCACCGCACCGAGCTTGTCCGCGGTGGTGACGGCAATCACATGGGAAGCACAGTCGAGCATCGCCTGTTTCACCGGTACTTCATCGAAGTGCAGTGAGCTTAAGCCCACCTGCGGGTGAATCGCGCAGACCCCGGTAAACAGCAGATCGGCCTTGATGCCCGCCAGCAGCCGCAGGGTTTCGTGGCCGCTGGCCGACATCGTCGCCGGGTTGAGCTGGCCGCCGGCCAGGATCACCTTGATGCCTTGGTATTCGGACAAGGTAATGGCCGTCATCGGCGACGCGGTGATCGCGGTGATGGCGATGTCCGCCGGCAGCGAACGCGCAATCTGCAAGGTGGTGGTGCCGGAATCGAACACCACGATCTGACCGTCCTGCACCCGTCGCGCGGCCAGTTGCGCCAGATGGGTTTTCACCTCGTCGGTTTCGCTGATCCGGGTGAAATAGTCCTTGCCCGTATCCTTGGGCCGGGGCAACGCCCCGCCGTGCACCCGTTGCACCAGACCAGCGCTGGCCAGCTCCGCCAGATCGCGGCGGATGGTGTCCTCGGACACCGCGAAATGGTGGCTCATCTCCGAGGCCATGACCTTGCCGTCACGTTCTAGGATCAACAGGATTTTTTGCCGGCGCACCGATGGAAGTTCGGCAGCAGAATGGTTGTCGTGCATGTTTTTGCTCGTTTATGCATGTAACTGCGTGTTACACGAGAGTATCTGCAACCCGGAGCAAAAACAACGAACCGGCCAAGTATCATTTTTTTCGATCTTTCAAATCATTACGGCGAATTTTTTATTTTTCTGTGACCTGTTCAAGATGGCGCCGTCACTCATGTTTTGGATGGAAACTTCATGAATATCAATTTTGCCTTTGCGTGCATGATCGTGGTCTCGTTTACGATTGCGCTGGTTCACGCCTGATGGCCTGCAGCAGGAGCCGGCCTGGGCTGGCTCCTGCCCAATGCATCGATCAGAATTTTTCCTGGATGTACTTGTATGGATAGTTCGGCTCCCGGTAGTTACCGGGGTCTTGCCGTTTGGGCAGTTTCACTTTTGCCCGCGGTACTTCCTTATAAGGAATGCTTTTCAGCACATCGCTGATGATGTTCAGCCGCGCCCGCCGCTTGTCATTGGAGTTGGCGACCCGCCAAGGGGCGAATTTGGTGTCGGTGTACTTGAACATGTCGTCCCGGGCACGGGAGTAGTCGTACCAACGGTTGTAGGACTTGAGGTCCATGGG
>NZ_JBFUIC010000592.1:0-1506 GCF_056402075.1 Pseudomonas sp. P4_C3 | reverse complement strand
GGTAAAGGTTTTGCCTTCGTCGGCCCTGAGTACAACGATCCGAAATACTTCGGTGGCGGCGCCGGCATTGCCGTGCGCAAGGGTGATAAGGAACTGGCGGACAAGTTCAACACCGCCATCACCGAAATCCGCGCCAACGGCAAGTACAAGCAAGTGCAGGACAAGTACTTCAAGTTTGACGTTTACGGCGAGTAAGCGAGCGGGTTGAAAAAGTGGCAACCGTTGGCGCGGTTGCCATTTTTTTTGTGCAATTTTTTCAGCGCAGAAGATACCTGTGGGAGCAAGCTCGCTCCCACAGGTTTCTCTGTTTTCAGGAGTTTTTATGCAACGCATCGACCACAAACTGCCCTGGAGTCACCTGGGCACCGAGCGCACCCTCAGCGTGTTTCGTTATGGCGCGGGGACGCGCAAGGTGTACATCCAGGCCAGCCTGCACGCCGACGAACTGCCGGGCATGCGCACGGCCTGGGAGTTGAAGAAACGCCTGACCGAACTTGAACAACAGGGACAATTGAACGCTGTGATCGAACTGGTGCCGGTGGCCAATCCCATTGGCCTCGATCAGCACCTGCAAGGCAGCCACATGGGGCGCTTCGAGCTGGGCAGCGGCAAGAACTTCAACCGCTCGTTCGTCGAACTCAGTGCGCCGGTGGCCGCGTTGATCGGTGATCGTCTCGGCAGCGATGCCCAGGCCAACATCGCGCTGATTCGCCAGGCCATGGGCCAGGTCCTTGACGGTTTGCCGGCCGCGACATCGCAGCTGGAGGCGATGCACCGTCTGTTGCTGCGCCATGCCTGCGACGCCGACATCACCCTCGACCTGCATTGCGACTTTGACGCCGCGATCCACATCTACGCGTTGCCGCAGCACTGGCCGCAATGGCAATCTCTGGCGGCGCGCCTGAAGGCCGGCGTGGCGCTGTTGTGTGAAGACTCCGGCGGAAGTTCGTTCGATGAATCCTGTTCTTCGCCATGGTTGCGCCTGGCCAGGGCGTTCCCGACGGCGGCGATTCCACCGGCCAACCTGGCGACCACGCTGGAGCTGGGCAGCATGGGAGACACCCGCGTCGATCAGGCCCAGGCCAATTGCGAGGCCATTCTCGGGTTCCTCGCCGAGCAGGGTTTCATCTCCGGCACCTGGCCGGCGGCACCGGCCGACTGCTGTGAAGGCATGCCATTCGAAGGTACCCAATACCTGTTCGCCCCGCATCACGGCGTGGTCAGCTTCCTGCGTGAGGCCGGGGAGTGGGTGGAAAAGGGCGATGCGCTGTTCGAGGTGGTCGACCCGTTGAACGACAAGGTCACCACCGTGCAGGCTGGTACCAGCGGCGTGCTGTTTGCCATCGACCGTGGGCGTTATACCCAGCCGGGGACCTGGCAGGCGAAAGTGGCGGGGCGCGAGGCGATTCGGGTGGGCAAGTTGATCAACGACTGAGCCGGAAATTTTCTTTGTCTGTACTGGCCTCATCGCGGGCAAGCCCGCTCCCACAGGGATCATCCAAACCC
>NZ_JBFUIC010000591.1:0-1512 GCF_056402075.1 Pseudomonas sp. P4_C3 | reverse complement strand
CCGTGGTGATCCCATCGCGGGCAAGCCAGCTCCCACAGGGGATTGTGTCGACCAGTGATGAATTTGAAGGATGTAGAACATGAAAATATGTGTAAACCGTGTGGTGATCATCACCGGTGCCGGCGGTGGCCTGGGCCGGGCCTACGCGCTGGCCTTCGCCGCTGAAGGCGCGAAAGTGCTGGTCAACGACATCAACCGCGAAGCGGCGCTGGCCGTGGTCGGCGAAATCCTCGGCCAGGGCGGCAGCGCCGTGGCCAACAGCGACGACATCACCCGATATGACTCGGCGGGGTTGATCGTGCGCCAGGCCATCGAAACCTTTGGCGACCTGAACGTGGTGGTCAACAACGCCGGCATCTGCCGCGACCGCATGTTCGCCAGCCTCAGCGAAGCCGACTGGGACGCTGTGGTAGCCGTGCACCTGAAGGGCCACTTCTGCATTTCCAGCCACGCCGTGAAGTACTGGCGTGAGCAGGTCAAGGGCGGCGCCAAGGTCGATGCGCGGATCATCAACACTAGTTCCGGCGCCGGTTTGCAGGGCTCCATTGGCCAGTCCAACTACGCGGCGGCCAAGGGCGGTATTGCCTCGCTGACCCTGGTACAGGCCGCTGAACTGGGCCGCTACGGGATCACCGCCAACGCCCTGGCGCCGGCCGCGCGCACTGGTATGACCGAGCAAGTGTTCGCCGACACCATGAAAAAGCCTGAAGAGGGCTTCGATTACTTTTCCCCGGAAAACGTCGCGCCGCTGGTGGTGTGGCTCGGTTCCGAGGCTTCCGCCGAGGTGACCGGGCAGATGTTTGAAGTCGAGGGCGGCAAGTTGTCGATCGCCGACGGCTGGCGCCGTGGTCCGCAACTGGATCGCGAGGGCCGCTGGGCAGTCGGCGAGATGGGCGATGCCGTCGCACAGCTGGTGGCTCAGGCCGTTCCGGCGGCCAAAGTGTACGGCAGCTGAAAAAGACCGGTCTCGGGAGGGCGGCGCGCGGCTATAATCGGCCGACGTTTCCCTCCAGTCACCACACGAGACCTGTCATGACCATTTCCCTGTACGACGCTTCCGTGCCTGTTTTCCAGCAAATGCTCAACGCCCTGAGTGATGTACTGAAAAAGGCCGAGGCTCACGCCACCGAGAAAAACATCGACCCTAAYGCCTTCCTGCAGGCGCGCCTGTTCCCGGACATGTTCCCGCTGGTGCGTCAGGTGCAGATCGCCGTTGATTTCAGCAAGGGCGTTACCGGTCGCCTGGCCGAAGTTGAATTGCCGAAGTACGACGACACTGAAACCACCTTCGCCGAACTGCAAGCGTTGATCGCCAAGGCTCTGGCCTTCATCGGCAGCATTACGCCTGCGCAGATCAACGGCAAGGAAGGCATCGAGATCGTGACCCGTCCGGGCACGCCTAAAGAGAAGCGCTTCAGCGGCCAGTCCTACCTGCTGACCTACGGCCTGCCGCAGTTCTTCTTCCACGTCACCACCACTTACGCACTGCTGCGCCACAACGGCGTGGAAGTG
>NZ_JBFUIC010000590.1:0-1513 GCF_056402075.1 Pseudomonas sp. P4_C3 | reverse complement strand
GTACAGGTGCACGCTGTCCAGTGCCTGGGCCTGTAACCAGGTTTTGATCGACTCAACCATCGGCGGTGGCCCGCAGACGTACATATCAACCTCGCCATCGCGCAGTTCAGCGGCGTCGAAGTGCTCGGCAATGTAGCCGCGCTTGCCGGTCCAGTGCGGTGACGGCTCGCTGACCACCTCGGTGTAGCGCAACCCCGGGATGCGTTGCGCATACGCGTGGATGCGCGCCTGCTCGCACAGGTCGGTTGCATCGCGCACACCGTAGTACAAATGCACGGGTTGCTCGCAGCCGCGTTCGGCGAGCTCGTCGAGCATGCCCAGCGATGCAGAAAGACCGGTGCCACCGGCCACCAGGATCAGCGGCCTGGCGACGTGTCGCAGATAAAAAGCCCCCAGCGGTGCCTCCAGAACGATTTGGTCGCCCACCTGACAGCGTTCGCGGATGTAGTTGCTCATTACCCYGTTGGGAAGCAGGCGAATCAGAAACTGCAGCTGATTGCTGGCGCTCGGCCGATTGGCGAACGAATAAGAGCGCTTGTTCTCGGTGCCCGGGATCCGCAACCGGGCGTATTGTCCCGGCAGGAAATCCAGTGATTGCCCGACCTGACCCAGATCCAGATGCAGGATCGCGGTACTGGCCGAGACCTGTTTGACGTCGCTGACCGTTGCCGTGAGTCGGTCGGGGCCGGCGGCATTGCACAGGCTGGAGGCGAAGTCGAAATAGAACGCCGCGTCGGATTTGACCCGTGTCTGGCAGGTGAGCATTTTGCGTTGTTGCAGGTCCTGGCTGGAGAGGGCTTCCTCATCCACATAGTCCTGGCTGTAATCGCCCGACTCGCAACGCCCCTGGCAGGTTCCGCAGACGCCTTCGCGGCAATCCAGGGGAATGTTGATGCCATTGCGCAGGGCGGCGTCGAGCAGGATTTCGTTGGGTTGTACGGGAAAGAACAGCGTTTTGCCGTCGGCAAAGCTGAACGCGACCTTATGGTTCATGCCCCGGTCTCCTTGGATTCAGATGTGGTAGAAATCGAGTACCGAGTTGATGGTGTCGTTGAGCAGCAGCACATGCTTGCGAGTGATCAGCCAGCTATCGGCGTGTGGCGTGAGGTGATAGGTCGCGCGGYCGAAAAACTGCTCGGATGTCGCCAGGCGGTAGTACAACGTGTGCCAGTTCAGCCGCACCTCCAGCTCGCCGTTTGCAAGCTCGCCGATCCGCACGTTGTTGATCTGATGCAAGGTGCGCGGCATTGGCGTCGAGGACGCGGACTTGCCGGTGCGCAGGCGGAACACGCGGTCTTCCAGGCCTGAACGATTGGGGTAATAGATCAGCGACATTTCGCGTTTGGGGTCGCGGGTGTAGACGTGTTCGGAGTCCCATTGCGGCACGTGGAACTCGCTGTGCTCGGCGAACAGCTGGATGTAGGCATCCCAGTCCTGAGCGTCRCACAGTTCGGATTTGCGATAGAAAAACTGTTCGATCTGGTACTGCAATTGCGCATTCATCATTGCACCT
>NZ_JBFUIC010000589.1:0-1516 GCF_056402075.1 Pseudomonas sp. P4_C3 | reverse complement strand
GACAATCGACAGATCGGCCATTTACGCAGCCTCCACATTGAGCATCAGTTGAGCATTGATTGCCTCGGCGGCGCGCTTGCCATGCTGCACGGCTTGCACGGTAAGGTCTTGGTCGAGGCTGGTGCAGTCGCCGCCGGCATACACGCCGGGGATGCTGGTGCGCAGGTTTTCATCGACTTCGATGCGCTCGCCCTGGCGTTTGAGCTCACGGGCCAGCGGATCGCTGAGGGCGCTGCCGTCGAAGGCCTGGCCGATGGCCTTGAAGATCGCATCGGCGGCCAGTTCGAAGGTTTCACCAGTGGTTTGCAGGCGACCTTCCACCAGATGGGTTCGGGCGAAACGCATGCCGCGCACGCGGCCCTGGTCATCGAGCAGCACTTCTTCCGGTTGAGCCCAGGTCATCAGCCGCACCTGATTGGCCTTGGCAATGTCCTGTTCGTGATGGGTGGCACCCATGTCCTCGACGCCACGGCGGTACACCAGATTCACATCGTGGGCGCCGAGGCGGGCCATTTGCACCGCCATGTCGATGGCGGTGTTGCCTGCGCCGAGGACAATGCAGTGGTCGGCCAGGGGCAGTTGGCTCAGGTCATCGGCCTGGCGCAGTTCGCGGATGTAGTCGGTGGCGGCGAGCAGGCCGGGCGCATCTTCGTGGGCCAGGCCCAGCTGTTTGCTGGCGTTGAGCCCGAGGCCGAGGAACACCGCATCGAACTGTTGGTGCAGTTCGCTGAGGGTCAGGTTCTCTCCGAGCTTGTGCCCGTGGCGGATTTCGATCCCGCCAATCTGCAACAGGAACTCAAGCTCCTTTTGTGCGTAGTCATCCACCAGCTTGTATTTGGCGATCCCGTATTCGTTGAGGCCGCCAGCTTTTTCCCGCGCCTCGAAGATCACCACGTCATGCCCGTGCATGGCACTGCGGTGGGCGCAGGACAAACCGGCCGGACCGGCACCGACCACGGCGATGCGTTTGCCGGTGGCGGCAGCGCGCTGGAAGGGGTGCGTGCTGAAGTGGGCGTTGTCCACGGCGTAGCGTTGCAACAGGCCGATCATGACCGGTGCACATTCGTGAGCGTTGTTGCGCACACAGGCTTGCTGGCAAAGAATTTCCGTTGGGCACACCCGGGCGCAACTGCCGCCGAGGATGTTGGCCGAGAGGATTTTCTGCGCGGCACCTTGCACGTTGTCCTGCGCAATGTTGCGAATGAACGAGGGAATGTCGATTTCGCTCGGGCAGGCATTCACGCAGGGYGCGTCGTAGCAATACAGGCAGCGCGAGGCTTCCAGGTGCGCCTGACGCTCGTTGAGCGGCGGCGCCAGATCGGTGAAATGGCCGGCGAGGGCGGCCGCATTCTCAACGGGATGCGGGAGGTGGTCCAGGGTCTTGATCACGGTATTGGCCTCACGGTTATTTGAGGTGCTGCCTCTGAATGGGCATTGTTTTTTTGTTGTCTGGGCTGACGTCATCGCGAGCAAGCTCGCTCCCACAGGGATCTCGGGTGTTCACAAAACCTGTGGG
>NZ_JBFUIC010000588.1:0-1524 GCF_056402075.1 Pseudomonas sp. P4_C3 | reverse complement strand
GTCTTATAGAAGAGAAACATTTCCCTTGATTGGGGTAGGGCGGTGCAAGTGATCCTTCACCGCCTTTTTTTTATTCCGAGTGTGCGATAGGCGACCGATTCAGCACGTAAGGATCGCTCATGATCCCAACGCTTCCTGCCAGCCACGTCGAGCCAGCGGAAGATCAAGCAAACGCTTGCCGGTGGCATCGCTGATGGCGTTGCCCAGCGCTGCGGCCATGGGGCCCTGGACGATTTCCGCGGCACCGAGAAATGGCTGATCCGGCTGATCGATCATGTGGATCTCGACCTGTTTCGGCACCTCGGGAAAACGCATGATCGGATAGCCACTCCAATCGAAGCTATGCAGGCCACCGGCGTCATAGAGGATTCGTTCATAGAGCGTCCAGCTGGCGGACTGCACGATGCCGCCCTGAATCTGATTGAGCAGCCCATCGGGGCTGACAATTTGCCCCACATCGACGGCGGCAACCACCCGATCAATCGTCACTTGCCCGGTCTGGCGCTGTACATTCAACTGCACGGCGATGGCGCAGTAACCCATGATGTTTTTATAGCGTGCGAAGGCGAAGCCGATTCCACTGCCGGGGCCTGTTGCTTTTTGCGGCCAGCGGAACGCACTGGCCACGCGATCCACCACCGCCCGTGCTCGCGAATCGCTCAAGTGATTCAGGCGAAACTGCACCGGATCCACAGCGGCCCGAGCCGCCAGTTCATCCACCGTACTTTCGATGGCGAACACGTTGATATGAGCACCGAGCGAACGCATGGCCGAAGTCCTGAATGGCATGGTCAGCACAAAATTCAGGTCAACCTGCAGGTTGGGTATCTCATACAACGGAACCGCGTTACGGTCGCCGTCACCCTCGGGTTGGGCGATCGGGACTGAAGGAGCAGGGGTGAAAGGTTTGGCCAATAGCCACGCCGGTAACAGACGCCCGGCATTGATGATGCGTTCGTTGTGCGGAGTACTCCAGAGCTCGTATTTCCAGTCACGAAGACGCCCACTGTCATCCAGTCCCGCTTCCACTTCGGCCAGCATTGCCGAGCTGTAGGGCTCCCAGAGATTTTCCTGTTCGCGCATCCATTGCACCCGTATTGGTTTGCCAGGCAGGGCCATGGCGATCAACGCGGCATCGGCGGCGGCRTCATCGGCGCCGTTGTGACCATAGCAGCCGGAGCCTTCAGCATGGATGCAGCGTACCTGCTGCACAGGCAGACCTAGCATCTCGGCGATGCCCATGCGCAGAGGATAAACACCCTGGGTGTGGGTCCAGACGGTCAGCGTCCCATCCTTGAACCACGCCACAGCGCAAGACGGCCCGATGGAACCGTGCATCAGGTATTGCTTGGTCACCCGTGCCTTGTACGCACGCGACTCAGGTTGCGTGAGGTTACCCTTGGCGCTCACCGGGTAGCGCCGCGCTGGCAGCTCGGTGAGGAGTTGATGGATATGTGTCGAGTCAGGTAGCGGATTACCTTCTGTCCAGCGGGCAGTGCCGTAGCCCTCGCGCATCGCTTTGAC
>NZ_JBFUIC010000587.1:0-1525 GCF_056402075.1 Pseudomonas sp. P4_C3 | reverse complement strand
GTATTAATTGTGGCCATCGTCATTTCGCAATCCATCGAACCAGTTGTTTGCTGGCTTCTCTAATTAATCAAAGGGCGGCAGTGGCAAACAAACAAAACTCAATAGTTCTTGATATTTCCCCAACGATTTACAAGATCTGTATGGCTATCTATCCAGCCCTTGATAGCCTCGTCCATGGTCTTGCCATCCTTGACTTCAGCATTCATTGCGGTGATGTCCGTGATGGGCACATAAACACTGGCCATCAGTTCGCGCGCACGCGGATTGGCTTCAGCGAAGCCTTTGTGCCCGATCCAGTAATAACCCTGCAATGGCGGGAAGACCCCTTTTGGATCTTTCAAGAATTTGAGATCAAATTTCTTGGTCATCCAGGAAGGATCCCAGACGGTTACCGCCACCCATTCTTTTCGATCGACTGCCGACTTTAAAGCCGCGGTCATTGCCGAAGTACTGCCTTCGACCAGCTTGAGCTTGATGTCGTACGCTTTGACCACGTTGTTCGCGTCACTCATCAAACCCGAACCAGGCTCGATGCCAATGATTCTGTTCCCCAGTTTGTCCGCGTTTGCGTTCAGCTGTTCAATGGAGTCGATGTCTACGTAACTGGGTACTGCCATGCCCTGATAAAGACCAAAGGAGACCGGTGACAGCTTCTCGATTTTGTTCTTGTTCTTTTTCCAATAATCGGCGGCGGCGTAATCAATCTGGGATGCCAACACCTGAATATCCCCTTTGCTGAGTGCAGCGTAGGCGATACCCCACTCGGAAAACTCCACGACTTTTACGGTATACCCAGCGTTCTCAAGTACCTTCTTGGTAATGCCGGTAATGGGCACCAAATCCTCCCAGGACATGGTCCCCATTACTATGTTTTTTTCTTCAGCGTGTGCCTGCAAACTCATCATGCCCACCAACGCGAGCGCGCAGAATGCCTTCCAGATATTTCTCATGGATTATTCCGTTCTTATTAGTGACTTGTTAAACGGCCTTTATAGGAAAAGCCGACAACTTAACTTATTAACCTTCTCGCCCGGCCCAAAACTCATGCCAACGAATAACCGAACTGACGCCCAGCTTCGTTATTATCTTGGGGGGTAACCTGCTGGGTCCTGGTGCGTGACTGAAACTGTCCAGAAAGTCAGAACGTGTACCCGAAGCCAACTCCGCCGCCATTACACCTGCCAGGGTGCTCTTGACCGTTCCCAACCCATTTTCGCAGCAAGCCGAATACAGGTTTTCTTCGATCTCGCCAAATGCAGCGGCGCTGTTACGGCTCAAACACAGACGGCCGGCCCAGCTGAACTCCAACGCAGTGGATTTCAATTCGGGAAAGCGTGCATCCAGGGAATGTCGCTGTTCTTTGGCAACCGCAGCTACACGCTCTGGGGTGACCTGGATACTCGGGTCATAGGTGAATTTTGTCCGGATGACGATACGTGAGAGACCGTCTGCAGAGATTTTACGAACAGTCGCTCCCATTGGATCAGCCGGCAACAAGGCCCACCTGGCTTTTCCTGGTACATCT
>NZ_JBFUIC010000586.1:0-1531 GCF_056402075.1 Pseudomonas sp. P4_C3 | reverse complement strand
ATGTTGACCAACACGCCGGATGTCTTGAACGAAACCACGGCTGATCTGGCTTTCGCCCTGATCCTCGCCACAGCGAGACGCATTCCTGAGCTTGATGCGTGGACGAAAGAGGGGAACTGGACGAATACCATCGACGCATCCCATTTTGGGAGTGACGTGCATGGAAAGACCTTGGGCATTATCGGCCTGGGCAAAATCGGAGAGGCCATCGCCCGCAGAGGTTGGTTTGGTTTCGGCATGAACATCTTGTACAGCGGCAACAGTCGTAAACCAAAGCTGGAACAAGAGCTCGGTGCGAGGTTCGTCTCGTAAGAAACGCTTTTAAGCGAGTCTGATTTTGTTTGCCCGGTCGTGCCCTTGACGGACGAAACGAGAAACCTCATCGGACGCAGAGAGCTAGCGTTGATGGGCGCGGAGAGTATTTTGATCAACGTTTCTAGTGGCCCTGTGGTTGATCAGGACGCACTCATTCAAGCGCTTGAAGAAAAGACGATACGAGCAGCTGGTTTAGATGTTTATGTGAAAGAGCCGCTGGCGAGTTCAAGGCTTTTCAAATTGAGTAATTGCATGGACTTGACCAACTGTTTGCATTCGACTTGACCAGCACACGCTGTAGTGACGACCGGCAGAGAACTGCCCATAGCTGCCCGTAGAATCAGACTGCAACCGGCCGTAGTCACCTGCAAGCAGCGGTTCGTAACTGTATCCCCATGCGAAGCTCGGCCATTGAAATTATGAAGGCTGCAAAGCACCCTATCAGGACGCAGTAAAGGTATTTTCCATCGGCCAGCGCATTTCCAGATATTCAGTCAAATAATTCATAAAAGCTTTGACCTTGGGTGTGATGGCGGCGCGCTCCTGGACGCATACATAAATATCGAGCGGTTCAGCGTAGGCATAAGTTGAAGCGTGGCGATGTTCAAACAGAGGAACGAGTTGGCCCCTTTCGATATAGGGCGCCGCCACGAACTCTGCCAAGCGGGTAATTCCCGCGCCGTGGATGGCCATTTGGGCTAGAGCATCAATATCGTCGCTGATTGTGGTCGCATTGAGATTAGCGTCGTAACGTTGCCCATCCCGGATAAAACCCCAACGTAGAAAGCGTCCGTCTAGCGGGTAGCGAAACGCTAGACAGGCGTGGTGTTGGAGTTCTTCAGGGGAGCGTGGCCAGCCCACTCGTTCCAAATAGGTGGGCGACGCGCAGATGATAAAAGGGACTGAAACGATCTTGCGAGCGACGATCCCCTCTTCTAGTTGTGGTTTGATCCGCAGGCTCAGATCAATGCCTTCTTGAATATGATTAATTTTGCGATCTGTGGTTGAAAGTTCAAGTATCAGGTGTGGGTAACGTGCAGCGAAGCCGGCGATTAGTGATGCCAACACATGCCGCCCGAAAGCGGAGGTAGAAGCGATGCACAGTCGCCCTTGGAGTTGAGTCTGCGTACTGATGATCGCGCTTTGCGCCGATTCGAGATCATGCGCTATGCGTTTCACTTTTTCGTAGTACACCACGCCGCTTTCAGTTAACGCC
>NZ_JBFUIC010000585.1:0-1547 GCF_056402075.1 Pseudomonas sp. P4_C3 | reverse complement strand
GTATGTATCGATCTACAACCTGTTCATCAGCCTGTTGCAGCTGTTCGGCATCATGGGGCGCGACGACTGATCGTCGACCTTGAAGTAAAAAACCCGCTCTGGCGGGTTTTTTATCACCTGAAATTCAGGGTCACTCCACAATGACGATGCTGCCGTCGGCTTGCTGGCGGTAGATGGTGTAGGGCAGCAGCAAGGTATCCATCGCCCCGGACACGACCACGTCGAGCAGCACGATAGCGGGGGCGGGACCATGTACCTGCGCATCCCGACCGTCTTCCAGGGGCGCGTTCAGGTAGCAGAAATCGTAGGTCACACCGCTGTAGATTCGTGGTACCGCGCCGCAATAACTCTTGTGGTCCTTGAGGCTTTTTGCAGCCACTTCGTCACCGCGCACAACCGTTTGAATCGTGCCGCAACCCGCCAGCAGCATCGCCACGAGTAGCATCGCCTGAATTTTCATACCGTCAATCCTTCGCCGGAAACCGTCAATCTACTTCAGGCTGAAATAAATATCACTCACGCCATCGGCGGTAACCGGCGCTTGACCGGAGTTTTCTTGACGATCGCCGTATTGGTTTCAGCATGGGTGTTGAGGCGGTCGAGCAGGGTGTCCAGTTGTTCCATCGAGCGCACATGCAGGCGCGCAATGAAACAGTCGTCGCCGGTGACCTTGTCGCACTCGGTGAATTCGGGAATGGCCATGATTTGCCGTTCCACTTCCTGCAATTGCCCCGGCAACGGGCGAATACGCACGATGGCCTGGAGTTGATAGCCAAAGCATCTCGGGTCGATTTCAACGGTGTAGCCCTTGAGCACGCCGCGTTCTTCCAGACGGCGCAGACGCTCGGCAACACTGGGGGAGGACAGGCCACTGATTTGCGCCAGGGCCTTGAGCGAGCGTCGCGAGTCTTCCATCAGGGCCGTGATCAGCACCTGGTCGATATCATCGGTCATGGCGAAACCCTCTGTTAGGCATTTTTTCAAAACGGCCTTGATAAAAAAGGCAGATCTCGAGTTTAGCCTGCTTTTTGCTCTGGAGTAGCGCCTGGGTGCATTGGCATACTTTGGTCACAAACACAGGAGTCTGATGATGGACAAATCCCTACGCCGCGGTTCGTTCGAAATGACGGCCGCCATGCTGATCTCCGGCACCATCGGCTGGTTCGTGCTGGTGTCCGGGCAACCGGTGCTGGACGTGGTGTTCTGGCGCTGCCTGTTCGGTGCCGGCACCTTGCTGCTCATTTGCGCGGCTTTCGGCTTTCTGCGCCCTGGCATTCTGACCCGCACCACGTTCCTGCTGGCGGTGCTCAGCGGTGTGGCGATTGTCGGCAACTGGGTGCTGTTATTCGCGTCCTATTCCCGGGCGTCGATTGCCATCGGCACCGCCGTCTATAACGTCCAGCCGTTCATGCTGGTCGGGCTGGCGGCTTTGTTCCTCAATGAAAAGATCACCGCGCAGAAACTGACCTGGCTGGGCGTTTCGTTTCTCGGCATGCTGGCAATTGTCAGTGCCCATGGCAGCCAGGGCGAGAGTGGCAGCGATTACC
>NZ_JBFUIC010000584.1:0-1549 GCF_056402075.1 Pseudomonas sp. P4_C3 | reverse complement strand
GGCTGGCGTTTTCTGGCCCCGCTGAACATCTGGGTGAGGTCGGCGAAGAAACTGATGGCTTGCCGGTGAGCGCCGCGGTTGACCACGGTGCGGGTCAGCGCCCGAATATCGTGTTCGGACACACTACTCACCGCGGTCTTGCCAAGTGCCGGGAATAGGTCCTTGTTAAAACGGCGCTGCAACTCGGCATTGCCGTCTTTGCGCGCCACGCCATCCAGCAACCAGGCCTTGGCCAGATCCTGGACCGTCAGTGTTTGCACCTTCGTCGTTTTTACTTGTCGGTGGAAACCTGTAGCAACGCTCAATACTGAGCCTGCTCGCAGACTGAGGGTACACATAGAGGTAGAAAATTTTTCGAACTCAAAATTTCCCTTTATTTTCAATAAGAAAGAGAAATGTTCGATTCCGGCTTCGGCACCATATAAATCAAGGGTTTGCGAGCGAAAGCTAGGCAAACCCTTGTTCGTTTCTGGTCCGCAATTATTGAATTGGTCCGCAATTCACTTGGTTGGTGAGACTTTCTTCCCCTTACGGTTTCGGATGTACTGCTCAGTCATTACGACGGTTGTATGCCCAAGTTGATCTCTGGCCTGCAAAATGTCGCCGCTTGATTCGGCCTTGTCAGTGCCAGCTTTAGCGCGTAAGTCGCGCATTTGGAACTCGGACTTTGCGACCCCGGCCGCTTCTCTGGCTAAGTCAAATCTTCCCCGCAACATCGCCACCGACATTGGTGTGCCATCCTCTGTAACGATCAGCCGCGTCGAGCGGACCTTGTGTCCTGACTTCCGGGACACAATTCGATCAATCAAAACCTTCAACTCACCAGTGATTTCAATTCGTCGCTTGGCGTTTGTCTTGCCCTGGAGGACCCATATCAGCCCTTCGCGGACGTCTCGCTCATCCATCAATCGTGTGTCTGTCACCCGTTGACCTGTCAAATAAGCAAGGTCCATCGCATCCCGAAGACCAACATCTGCTTTCTCGTACACGCGCTTGAACAGTGCATCCTCGAGCTAGATGTCCCGCCCCGTCTCCTTGTTGCCCTTTATCCCGGCGCAAGGATTGGCGAGTGCGGTATAGCCAATATCACGGGCGAAGTTCCAGATTGCACTGAGCAGGGCCTTCTCCCTGTTGGCACGCACCGGAGCGGCCTTACGCCAGGTAAGGTACTGGCGGACATGCAGCGGCTGGATTGTTTCGAGTGGGGCCGGAGGGTCGTCGAAAAATGACATCAGGTTTTTTAACTCCCTGACATTGTCCTTTTGTGTTGCTGGTTTCTTTGATGGCACTACGTCGACCAAATACTTCTCGGCCACGTAACGGAAGGTGATCACCTTGGCCACCAGGTCGGTGGCGGTGCGATCACGCTCGAGTTTCGCGTACTCCATGATCGCCAGACCGTAATCGCTGCCCAGCGGAATTTCTTTGCGGTCCTTGCCGCCGGTGTCGTAGTAGTAGAAAACCCGGCCGCTGGCTTTCTTACGCTCTCTCAGCCGGGCGATTGATCCGGGTTTGCTTGGTCGTCGTCCCATGTCAGCTAGCCTTGCGT
>NZ_JBFUIC010000583.1:0-1550 GCF_056402075.1 Pseudomonas sp. P4_C3 | reverse complement strand
GGGCATCATCTGACCGGGCAAATCGCGCAGCGTAAATCTTGCTTGCGGCCTCTTCCATTTCGATAAGCACGTGCGCTTGCTCGTCGTATTTGGCCGGCAGGTGAGTATCTTCTAGCGTAAGAGCGGCAACACCGGCCTTCTGCAACTCGGTGACCGTTCGCATTACATTGAGCGCGTTGCCGAACCCATGATCAGCGTCTCCAATGATTGGGATTTGGCTGGCCCGTCCGACCCTGGAAACTTGCTCCGCATATTCATCAAGAGTGAGCAACGAGATATCCGGGGCACCGAGCACTTGAAGCGAGGCGACGGATCCACCCTGGATGGCGACCTCAAAGCCAAGGTCAGAGGCCATTCGAACCGAGATCGGATCGAACACTGATGCGGCAAATTTACAGACTGTTCCATGAAGTAAATCACCGAACGCCTTGCGTAGTTCGTGATGGGATCGCTCAATCATTTTTTCGGCTCCATCGCAATTCAACTGAGAACTTCGCTTGAATGGTTCTATGTGAACGAGGCATCGAATAGCTACCGGTCATTGCGCCCTATCCGAAGAGGAATGACCGGGTAAGCGATGTTGATTACTTTTGCGTTGCTAACGCTCTACGCTCCGCCTTTGCGTTTTTCATCGCGGCAATTTCACGCTCACAGGTTTCTACATCGAACGAGTTGTCCCACTTGGCAATGGCGATGGTGCCGATACCGTTGCCAATCAGGTTGGTAACAGCTCGCGCTTCATTGAGGAACCGGTCGATGCCCAAAAGCAGTACAAGGCCTACCAACGGAATGGAGTGGATGGTTGTAAGCGTTGCCGCGAGTGTTATGAACCCGGCACCCGCCACGCCAGCCGAGCCTTTCGAGGTCAGCAGGAAAACACCCAACAGAATCATCTGATCCATAAACGTCAGCGGCGTATTGGTTGCCTGTGCGATAAAAATCGCCGCCATGGTGAGGTAAATGCAGGTGCCATCCGCATTGAAGGTGTATCCAGTTGGCAGCACCATGCCCACCACCGACTTCTTGCAGCCCAGCTTTTCAAGTTTCACCATCATTCGCGGAAGCACAGCCTCAGTCGAGCAGGTTCCGAGCGTGATGAGGATCTCGTCCTTGAAGTACCGGAGAAACTGTAACAAAGGCATTCCTGACCATCGAGCAACCGTTCCAAGCACCACCACAATGAAGATCAGGGTGGTGACGTAGAGCGCAATCAGCAACTGGCCGAGCGACAGTAGCGTACCGATCCCGTACTTGCCGATAGTGAAAGCCATACCGGCACCGGCACCAATTGGAGCCAGCCGCATGACCATTGCCACGATTTTGAACAGCCCTTGCAGGAACAGGTCGATCGTATTGATCAGCGGCTTGCTGGTTTCACCCATTTGAACCAGGGCAACCCCCATCAAGACCGAAAGCAGGATGACCTGGAGCATGACGCCATTCGAGAACGCACCGATAAAAGTTTGCGGGATGATGTTCATGAAAAAATCGACGGTGCCACCCTGCTCACTGGCAGCTTGGCTGTACTTGGCGATGGCACTGCCATCCAG
>NZ_JBFUIC010000582.1:0-1560 GCF_056402075.1 Pseudomonas sp. P4_C3 | reverse complement strand
AAGCTCGCTCCCACAGTGAATCAGGTGTACGCAGCATTTGTGTACAACCCCAATCCCTGTGGGAGCGWGCTTGCTCCGGGCGGCGTTCCGACGATGGCAATAGCCCAGACAACGCAGGACCAGCACCCTAAAGGTACTTATCCGTCACAGCCCCCTCCGAAGCACTGGACACCGTCTTCGCATACTTGGCCAGCACCCCTCGCTTGTATTTCGATTCCGGGCGCACCCAACGGCTCTTGCGCTCGGCCAGGTCCGCGACAGACACATCAACGGTAATCTGCCGTGTCTCAGCATCAATGATGATCCTGTCGCCATTCTCGACCAACGCAATCGGCCCGCCCTCAAAGGCTTCCGGCGTGATGTGACCGACCACGAAACCGTGGGAGCCGCCGGAGAAACGGCCATCGGTGATCAGCGCCACCTCCTTGCCGAGGCCCTTGCCCATGACCGCCGAAGTCGGCGAGAGCATTTCGCGCATGCCCGGTCCGCCCTTGGGGCCTTCATAGCGGATCACGATCACTTCGCCGGGCTGCACTTCGCCATTGAGAATGCCGGCCAGCGCACCTTCCTCGCCGTGATAGACCCGGGCCGTGCCTTCGAAGCGCAGGCCTTCCTTGCCGGTGATCTTGGCCACGGCGCCGGTGGGCGAGAGGTTGCCGCGCAGAATGACCAGGTGGGAATCCTTTTTGATCGGCTGGTCGAACGGCCGGATCACGTCCTGGCCGGCCGGGTAGTCGGGCACGCTGGCGAGGTTTTCCGCCAGGGTCTGGCCGGTGACAGTCAGCACATCGCCGTGCAGCATGCCGGCATCGAGCATGCGTTTCATCAGTGGTTGAATGCCGCCGATGGCCACCAGTTCGCTCATCATGTATTGGCCGCTGGGGCGCAGGTCGGCGACCACCGGGGAAATCTTGCCCAGCTCGACGAAGTCATCCAGGGTCAGCTCCACATCCACCGCGTTGGCCATGGCCAGCAGATGCAGCACGGCATTGGTCGAGCCGGCGAGGGCGATCACCACGCGAATGGCATTCTCGAAGGCTTTACGGGTCATGATGTCGCGAGGCTTGAGGTCGAGCTTGAGCAGCTCCATGACCTGCTGGCCGGCGCGGAAGCTGTCCGACGCCTTATCGCCGCCAATGGCCTCCTGAGAGCTGGAACCGGGCAGACTCATGCCCAAGGCTTCGATGGCCGAGGCCATGGTGTTGGCGGTGTACATGCCGCCACAGGAACCGGGGCCGGGAATCGCCACTTCCTCGATCTGCTTGACCTGGATCTCGCTGATATCGCCCCGCGCGTGCTGCCCCACGGCCTCGAACACGGAAATGATGTCGGTATGGCCGGCGCCCGGCTGGATGGTGCCGCCATAGACAAAGATCGACGGGCGATTGAGCCGCGCCATGCCGATCAGGCAGCCCGGCATGTTCTTGTCGCAGCCGCCGATGGTCACCAAGCCGTCGAAACCCTCGCAACCGGCCACCACTTCAATGGAGTCGGCGATCACCTCGCGGGACACCAGCGAATACTTCATGCCTTCGGTGCCGTTGGCGATGCCGTCGGAAA
>NZ_JBFUIC010000581.1:0-1568 GCF_056402075.1 Pseudomonas sp. P4_C3 | reverse complement strand
GCAAGAAGACCTTTCCTCGCGCTTCAGGCGCGATCTTGAGAACACGGTCTATGTGGGACTGCTCCATCACCAGGATCAGATCCGATTCGCTGATGGTGGCGGGGGTCAGTTGATTGGCTTTGTGCTCTTTTGGAAGATGGCCATGCTCTTCCAGTACGACCCGGGCGGTGGGCTCGATAGGGTGGTCTTGTAGCGCGCCAAGACCCGCTGAGCTGACTTCGATCCCGGACCGGCCCAGTGCTTCCCGCAACAAATGTTCTGCAGTAGGGCTTCGGCAAATGTTGCCAATGCAAACGATGAGAATCTTGTTAAACAAGGCAACCTCCCTGGAAATTCCACACTTGCGGTGATGGTGCAATTGGAAAGACTGAAATTCTGTTCTTCTTCAATGGCACTTTTGTGACGGCTTGCAGCTATTGGGTGTGTGCCTCTTTCCGTGAGGAATTACCGTACTGGATGAAACTTTTCACTGCGAAGACTCAGATCTGCTGGAATCTCGACTTGGAGCGTGCTTGACAGTTGCTGTGCTAAAAATCATAACTGGCAACCCACGACAAACTCAACCATTAAATGCCACGTGATTATTAATTGCGTGCGGAAAAAAAATATCAATATATAAAGTCAGATATTAAATAACATCAATAGCCCTCAAAATAACATTACCGACTAATATCGGACAAATTTTAACATTTCCGAATTTTTTGTGTTGTCCAGTATTGGGCTGTGTTAAATAGCGTGAGGTGCGGTTTGATGATAAGTGTAGGGGGTTGCTTTGGATAAAGCGTTCTCTGGCATTCGTTTATTGCCAATAAGTTTCGTGTGTTTTTAAAGGACGCAGTTTCCATGATCGGCCAATTCCGTTTCTCAGGTGCGTTTCCATCCTTGGGAGAAATCCGTCGCAAGGTCGAGGAGAAAGCCACGGAGCTACTTGGCCACATAGGTGTAGAAGGGGCTGATTGTGTCCATCCATAGTGTTTCGGCGGTCCAAACGACCTTGCCTGAGAGTCTCACTGCTAGCGCCTGGTATTTGGTTCAATGCAAGGCGAGCCAGGACGAGCGTGCAGAGATCAATCTGGTTAACCAGGGGTATACCTGTTTTCGCCCTACGCACCGGCGCGAACGTGATTTACAGGGGCGCAGGAGGATTGTTCGCGAATCGCTGTTTCCGGGTTATCTGTTTATCCAGCTAGGCTCAGGTGAGAGCTGGGCGCCTTTGCGTTCTACCCGCGGTGTATTGCGAATTGTCAGTTTTGGAGGCAAGCCGCTGCCCGTAGGTGATGACTTGATCGCCCGACTTCATGAGCACGATAGCGCAGCCCCTGTGGAGGCTCGGTTTGCCTGTGGCGAGAGGGTGCGTATCAATGAGGGGCCTTTTGCCGATGTGGAAGCGATCTTCCTGGCGATGGAGGGAGAGCAGCGTGTGTTGCTCCTGATGACACTGCTGCAACGTGAGCAAAGAATCAGCATCCCCCTGGTTGATATCAGTAAGCATTGACACGGCGCGTTGCTCCCGGCCAGCCAATCAACGAGCAGATACCATTCTGGCAACAAGGTCAGTTGCTCTCGTC
>NZ_JBFUIC010000580.1:0-1571 GCF_056402075.1 Pseudomonas sp. P4_C3 | reverse complement strand
GGTGGTTTGTTGCAGGAGAGGCAAGTCGGCGATTTCGCCGGGCGTCAGACTGGTTTTGTTTCCGAGCAGGTTGGGGCTGCAAACGGGCATCGGATTTTCACCCATCAGCCTGTGGGATTCTGTACCCGACCAATCCGCGTCACCGAAGTAGATGGCGGCATCAAAATCAGTGTCGGCGAACAGGAACGGGCGCGTGCGGTTGGTCAGGTTGACCGTTACTTCCGGGTGTTTTTGCTGAAAGTCCTTGAGTCGCGGCAGCAACCATTGGGTGCCGAAGGTTGGCACTACGGCCAACTCGATCACGTTGGTGCCCTGCTGGCCCATCACGGACAAGGTGTCGCGCTCAACCGCATCGAGTTGAGTGGCCACTCGACGGCTGTAGGAGAGACCAGCTTCCGTCAGCTTGACCCCGCGCCGCGAGCGTCGGAACAGTTCCACGCTGAGGAACTCTTCAAGGCTGGCGATCTGTCGGCAAATTGCCCCTTGGGTCAGCGAAAGTTCCTGGGCGGCCTTGGTGAAGCTCTCGTGGCGTGCCGCGGCCTCGAAGCTGATCAGGGCGGTGGTGCTGGGTATCTTTCTGCGCATGTACGTCAACCTCACTAATACATCGCATAAAAGCTATTTCGCGACGTTTCGGAGTGAGAAATTAGCACAACAGTATGCAAAATCCTCGTTTGCCGTGGCGCCGATCCGGGCCTAGGATCAGTCCACGTTATTTGACCCGATTCGAGAGGACACACTCATGGGCGGTAAAGCTAGCTTCAACTGGATCGATCCCCTGCTGCTGGATCAACAGCTCACTGAAGAAGAACGCATGATTCGCGACACGGCTGCGCAGTTCGCTCAGCAGAGCCTTGCGCCGCGCATTCTTGAAGCTTTCCGCCATGAGAAGACCGACCCGGCGATCTTCCGCGAAATGGGCGAGATCGGTCTGTTGGGCGCAACCATCCCCGAGCAGTACGGTGGCAGCGGCCTGAACTATGTCAGCTATGGCCTGATCGCCCGTGAAGTCGAGCGTATCGACTCCGGCTATCGCTCTATGATGAGCGTGCAGTCCTCGCTGGTGATGGTGCCAATCAATGAATTCGGTACCGAAGCGCAGAAGCAGAAGTACCTGCCGAAACTGGCGTCGGGCGAGTGGATCGGTTGCTTCGGCCTGACCGAGCCTAACCACGGCTCCGACCCGGGTGCGATGATCAGTCGTGCGCGCAAAGTCGAAGGCGGCTACAGCCTCACCGGCAGCAAGATGTGGATCACCAACAGCCCGATCGCCGATGTGTTCGTGGTCTGGGCCAAGGACGATGCCGGTGATATTCGCGGCTTCGTTCTGGAGAAAGGCTGGAAAGGCCTGAGCGCTCCGGCGATTCAYGGCAAGGTGGGCCTGCGGGCATCGATCACCGGCGAAATCGTGATGGATAACGTGTTTGTGCCGGAAGAGAACATTTTCCCGGATGTCCGTGGCCTGAAAGGTCCTTTCACTTGCCTCAACTCGGCACGTTACGGCATCTCGTGGGGTGCGCTGGGTGCAGCCGAGTTCTGCTGGCACACCGCTCGCCAGTACACCCTGGATC
>NZ_JBFUIC010000579.1:0-1576 GCF_056402075.1 Pseudomonas sp. P4_C3 | reverse complement strand
TCGCTGCCCTGGGCGACTTCATGCCATAGGGGATTATTCCGCGCCACATGCGCCTGCAGCACCCCAAGCGCTCCGCTGCGGAGTACAAGTTCAAAAGGTAGGTGATTGGCGTCAATCCCATCACCCGAACAARTGACAAGTGACCCAAGCGGATTTCGCATAATGACTTCTTGCAAAACGCCAACACGAGACTCTTCGAACTGAGGGGGGATGTACATTCACTTTGCTCCTATAACTGATCTGCTCGCTCAACATTGGGGCCACTGCGCCGGTCAAAGCCGACTCAACATCGGCCCTACCGCGCCTGCTGAGCTGTATCATTGTAAAGATGCAGCTTGGCGTTTCGGATGCGTTCGCAGCACTTACTGCTCAGCTCAGTTCGAGCTCGTCGATCACCGCAGCAATTTGCTGACGCCCTGCTCCACTTATGGTTCTGAGTGGCAATGGCACGCTCGGAGAGTGGGTGAATCCACGAAGCTCGGCCGCCGTTGCAACAACGCGGAAGCTTCCCCCAAATTGTGTAAAGAGGGCCCATAGATGCTTCAAAGATTCGGAAAGGCGAGTCGCTTCTTTGGCGTTACCCGACAACGCAGCACGCGTGATTGCCAGGGCCGTTTTTGGGAACAAGCCCCCAATGACGGAGTACCAGACCTCACAGCCTGCATTCAATCCAGTAGCAGCAAATGCATCCCCGCTTACCCCGATCGTTACGTGCTCCGGAATCAGTGCCCGAAGGCGATCGACTCGTGCCCTGGCCTGATCTGGTGCTTCGGGAACGCCAGGGATCTTGATCGAGTGCACATTCGGCAGGCGGGCAATACGCCCGTGAAGCTCATCAGTAAATTCGAAATGGGTGGTGCCGGGGTTGTCATAGACGCATAGCGGGACGGAGATGTTGGCGATGACCGTTTCGTACAGCGAAAAAACATCTTCAGCTGATAGCTTCTGATAGGAAACGGGGGGCAGCAACAATGCTTTGACTCCCRCCTTTTGCGCATCTTCTGCCAGCAACAGCACATCACGTGTACGCAGCGATCCTATGCTTACCATGACGGGAACATTCCCGGCTGCCTCTACTGCCAACTGCGTGACTCGTGAGCGTTCAATCCGAGAAAGGTACACATAGTYTCCTGTAGATCCGAGCGCACCGATAGAATCCACTTTCGCAGCCACCAGTTGCTCCACAAGGCGAGCAAATGCTCCTTCATCCACACCCCGCTCATTCATTGGCGTCAAAGGAAATGCACTAAGACCGGTAAACATAGTTCAGGACTCCATTGTGTGATTCTGCAATTAGATGACCACAGGACGGACTCCGAAGCATACATCGCTCAGTAATCGACTCCATGCACCATGGAGATTTCTTCGATTCAGCTGCAGGCTTTTCCAAAGTGATGTGGGGGGCATGATTGCCACCGATAAAAAAGGCTGCGTGCGAGGCGAGATTGGACATAACCCCGTATGCATCCCCACAAGCAGCCCGTACCCTCTCGCTTATTTACTAATTGGCACCTGGACCGATAAGCACACTCTCAATCTGAGCGCCTGGCATCATCAGTTGCAGGCCTTCTATCAG
>NZ_JBFUIC010000578.1:0-1587 GCF_056402075.1 Pseudomonas sp. P4_C3 | reverse complement strand
TGCCTCTTCAATGTCATGCGAGATGAAGATGATGGTGCGCTGTTGTTCTGCTTGCAGGCGGATCAATTCGCCCTGCATTTCGCTGCGAATCAACGGGTCGAGAGCAGAGAAGGCTTCATCCATCAGCAGGATGGCAGGGTCATTGGCCAGCGCTCGGGCTAAACCCACGCGCTGCTGCATACCGCCAGACAGCTGGTGCGGATAGCTGTAGGCGTGTCCCTCGAGACCTACCTGTTTGAGTGCCTCAAGTGCACGCTTATGCCGCTCGCTCTCCTCGACACCAGAGATTTCCAGACCGAAAGCAACGTTGTCGATCACACTCATGTGTGGCATCAGCGCAAACGACTGAAACACCATACTCATGTCTTTGCGACGAACGCTAAGAAGGTCGGCGTCCGAAAGACCGGTGATTTCTTGTCCGTTAAGATGGATTGTTCCAGAGGTTGGCTCGATCAGTCGATTGAATAACCGCACCATCGTCGACTTTCCAGAACCGGAAAGACCCATGATGACGAAAATCTCTCCACGTTTTACGGAGAAACTGGCATTAAAAACGCCAACGACTTGACCGGTTTTGCTGAAAATTTCATTCTTGTCAGCACCGCGAGCCAGCATCTCCATCGCGAGCTTCGGCTGAGGGCCAAAGACTTTGTAAATGTTTTTTACCGAGAGTATCTCGTCACCAAGACTCATAACCCCTCCTGTTGCAATTACGGCGTAAGATCAAGAATTTAGGTATACGTGTCTTGATCAGTTAAGACGGTGCTTTTGGGGGCAGTCAAGCTGGGAGAAGAGTTGGGAATTAGTCATTGTGACCATCCTCTTTATTATGTGATGTTTATTATTTTTGTTTTATCGACGCTGAATTTGGSAGTGCCTTGAGTGACAAGTTATTACCTAATAGAGTCAGCGTCTAACAACATTTCTTCTGACCAATCAATAACGCTATGTTATCGATCCTGCGTTGATATCCGTTTTCGATGCCGCCAGTGTTTGTTGTTCAGCGAAGCGCCGTTTTCCCTGTTGTAGACCTTCTCTTTCAGCTACTCTCAAGCATGCACTCCCAGGTGGAACCCTCCCGCCGATCTCCTCCTTTAAGGCCCTCCCAAGGGGCCCCGAACCGGACATTAAATACTTTAGGTTATGGTTAAGCACATCGATCCAGATATGACGTTGCTGAAAATGCCGTCTCTGAAAGCAGTCAAGTCATTCGTAGCGGCCGCCAAATACCAGAGTTTCACGCGAGCGGCAGAGGCACTGTGCGTTACTCAAGCGGCAATCAGTCGTCAGATTCGAGAGCTTGAGACGTACCTTGGGGTTGATCTGTTCAAGAGGGTCGGTCGAGCGGTCGAGCTGACTGAGGCCGGCTCCATTTTTTTCGATGCTGCGCAGCTTTCCTTCGTAAACATCTCCCAGGCAGCGGAACGCATTCGCACCAACAATGCAGGTAAGCGAACGCTGACGCTTTGCTGTTCCCCAGCGTTTTCGGCTCTTTGGTTAGCAGCCAAACTGCCGGGTTTTTTCACTCAGAACGCTGATATCGATCTGAATCTGGTGACCACTCAAAACTTTTTGTCGATGGAACCC
>NZ_JBFUIC010000577.1:0-1593 GCF_056402075.1 Pseudomonas sp. P4_C3 | reverse complement strand
GGATGGAGGTATTGAGGTGCACGCGCCATGACGGGGCAAAGTCTGTCAGACAAGCCGCGTTTTCAGCACAAACCTGCAGCGTTTACGGCTGCATCCGACGGAATGAGCCGACTGGCGATGCTGGATGTTTTACGGCACATTGAGTGCCCTTGCGTCCCATCGAGACTAGCGTAATGCCCACGTTGAACCTGATCCAGCACCACCCCGCCGAGGGCCCGGGAGCCATCGCCATCTGGGCCGAATCCCGAGGGCTGACGCTGAAGGTGTTTCGCGCCGACCTCGGCCAATTGCCGTCCGTCAGCGCCGACCCCGTGATCCTGTTGGGCGGGCCTTATGAATCCAATGCCGGTCCGGCCTGGCTGGAAGCCGAACGGCAATGGCTCGCAGGCAGTCTCGATCAAGACGCGGCTGTGTTCGCCATTTGCCTGGGGGCACAGTTGCTGGCGTTGAGCCTGGGCGGGAATGTACGGCGGATGGACCGGACCGAAACCGGATGGACCACCGTGAGCTTTATCGATGGTCAAACGCTGAAGGTGCTGGAGTGGCACGAAGACGCTATCGACCTGCCGCCTGCCGCGCAGCTGTTGGCCAGCAGCGAGCACTGTGTGCAGCAGATGTACCGCGCCGGGCCGACGCGGCTGGGGTTGCAGTTTCATCCAGAGTGGAATGCCGAATCGGTGGCCTTGCTCAATGCGCATTTTGGCGATGAGTCGCCGTTGCCACGGGGTGAGCAGGAGACTGAGGCTTACGCAGCGGTGGCCAAGTGGTTGGAAGCGACACTGGATGAGTGGTGGGCGGCCGGAAATCAATAAAAAAGATCAAAAGATCGCAGGCTGCGCCAGCTCCTACAGGCACCGCAATCCAATGTAGGAGCTGGCGCAGCCTGCGATCTTTTTCGATTACATCAACACTCGCAACCGACCACGCTGCTGGCTTGCCGCTGTACCCCGACACTCAACTCAAACCCTTCATCCAGCCACCCGGTCACGCCGCCAATCATCTCCTTGACCGGATACCCCAGGGCCGCCAGTTTCACCGCCGCCTTGTTGGCGCCGTTGCAATGAGGCCCGGCGCAATAGATCACAAACAGGCTGTTTTTCGGATACCCGGCCAAACCTTCGGCGGTCAGCAAGCGACCGGGAAGGTTGATCGCTCCCGGCACATGCCCGCGTTCGAACGCCAGCGGGCCACGAACATCCACCAGAACGAAATCGACTGCACCGCCCTGCTGGCTGGCGTGGACGTCGGAACAATCGGTTTCGAAGGTCAGACGGTTGCTGAAATGCATCAGGGCAATGGCCGATGGGGCGGCGGGAATTTCGCGAACCAGGCTGGTCATGTTGTGTACTCCAAGGTATCGGTGGGTGCAGGAAGACTTTATCCGCCAGCCACTTGCGGCTAAAGTGGCGCATAAGACACTAACCGGGAACTTTCCGCCAAATGCACCCCACCCCAGGAACGGTCGCGATTCTGGCCTACGACGGCCTCTGCACGTTCGAGTTCGGCATTGCCGTGGAGATCTTCGGCCTGCCACGACCTGAATTCGATTTTCCGTGGTACGAGCATCATATCGTCGCGGTCGATCAAGGCCCG
>NZ_JBFUIC010000576.1:0-1605 GCF_056402075.1 Pseudomonas sp. P4_C3 | reverse complement strand
CGTTGACGTCCATCGCGAGCAAGCTCGCTCCTACAGGGGTTAGCGGTGTTCTTCGACGGTCACAGTGGCCGTGGTCCCCGCCCTCAGGTTGTTTTTACCGGCATAGTCGGCATCGATCTCGATCCGCACCGGCACCCGTTGCGCCAGCTTGATCCAGGTGTAACTGGGGTTGATATTCGCCAGCAGGCGGCCACCGGGCAGGTTTTCCCGGTCGGCAATGGCAAAGGCGATGCTCTGCACTTTGCCGCCGAACGTCTCGCCACTCATCAACTCGATCTTGACCCGGTCGCCCTCCCCGATCCGCGGCAACTTGGTTTCTTCAAAGTAACCGCTGACATAGAACGAATCGCTGTCCACCAACGCCAGCAATGGACCGCCGGCCGAGGCGTAGTCGCCCTCCCGGGTCAGCAGATTGGTGACATATCCGCTCACCGGGGAGACGACGTGGGTACGCTGCAAATCGAGCTCGGACTGGGTCAAGGCCGCGATGGCCAGTTGCACGTTAGCCTGGGCCAACACCAGGTTGGCCTGATTACGCAGCAAGTCAGCCTGGGCCACCGACACGTCGGTGTTGGCTTTTTCCCACTCTTCGCCGGAAATCGCCGAACGATCCTTGAGCGTACGCCGCCGTTGCTCTTCGCTCTGACGTTGTTTGAGCAACGCTTCGCTGGCGGTAATGGTCGCCTGGGCCTGCCCGAGCGAGGCCTTCGCCACCTCAACGGCACGTTTGGCATGCTCCACCGCCAGGATGTAACGCGCCGGATCGATCTCCAGCAACGCCTGGCCTTTGTTCACATGCTGGTTGTCCTGCACGGTCAGGCCGACGATTCGCCCCGAAACGTCGGCGGATAAGGTCACCACATCGGCACGCACCCGGGCATCCCGGGTCCAGGGGGCGCGGGTGTAATGTTCCCAGGCGAACCAACCCAGGATAACGGCCAGCAGTACCACCGCCAGCGTCGTGAGTCGGGAAAGGATGTTCTTCAAGGCATCAGGCTCCCATCACCAGGATCAATGTGGCGCAGACGCAGACGTATAGCGCGCCTTCGAACAACGCTTCGTGCCAGACAAACTGCAGCACACCGAGACGCCGCAACGTCCAGTCCAGCAGCAGGAAAATCGGCACGCCCAGCAGCAGCGCCTGAGCAATCGGGGGCAGGTAGGCACCACCCACTTCCAGATCAATGGGCAAGGACAGGGTCTCCTTCAAGGCCTGCGGGTTGAAAGTAGCCGCGATAACGCTCGACGAACGACACCACGATCAACAGCGACACGCGCATACGGAACACCGACCACAAGTGCTCATGAACATCGGTATGCAGGGCATCCAGTTCGTCGCCCAGGGTGTGGAGGCTATCCAGCACCAGCGCCACTTCGACCCCGGGCCGACCGGCGACCAGCCTCCCCGTTTCCCGCACTGTCGAGAACAGGCGACTTTGCAGATCCGGACTCAGCAGTGCGTTGTTCTGCCCCTGCTGCCTGAGCTGATTCAAGGCAATACCCAGTGCCATGCAGGCCAGGCTGACCTGGAACCGCTCACGCGATTGTGGCTCCCGGGTCGCCGGCAGCAGCCCCAGCATCATGGTCAGGCGATCGACCATACGG
>NZ_JBFUIC010000575.1:0-1631 GCF_056402075.1 Pseudomonas sp. P4_C3 | reverse complement strand
GCTCCGGCCAGATCCATCCCATAGGTCGCCAGTACCGGCAACACCATGAACATGCCAAGCATACGGAAGGCGAACACCAGGGCCAGACCGCTTGCTGCGCGGGTCTCGCTGCCACTCATGCGCTCGCTGTGGGGATCGTGCATGGAAAAACCTCATGTGAACCGGCGGCGATTCTACCAGTCCCATCGATTGGCAGGGTATATCGCGACGCTTTGACGCGCATTGCTGACACACTCTTCATGTAAGACGGTAACCCTCTCGTTTGATAGTGTGCATCCATCCAGTATTTGGCCGTATACTCCTACGTTTTCGACGCCCGCCAAGCGAGGCCACCTTGGACAAGATCCTGATTCGTGGGGCTCGAACCCACAACCTGAAGAACATCGACCTGACCCTGCCACGGGACAAGCTGATCGTCATCACCGGCCTGTCYGGCTCCGGCAAGTCATCCCTGGCTTTCGACACCCTGTACGCCGAGGGTCAGCGCCGCTACGTCGAATCGCTTTCGGCCTACGCCCGGCAGTTCCTGTCGATGATGGAAAAACCCGACGTCGACACCATCGAAGGCCTGTCGCCGGCGATCTCCATCGAGCAGAAGTCCACCTCGCACAACCCGCGTTCGACGGTCGGCACCATCACCGAAATCTACGACTACCTGCGCCTGCTATATGCTCGCGTGGGTATTCCCCGTTGCCCGGATCACGACATCCCGCTGGAAGCGCAGACCGTCAGCCAGATGGTCGATCTGGTCCTCGCCGAACCGGAGGGCAGCAAGCTGATGCTGCTGGCGCCGGTCATCCGCGAGCGCAAAGGCGAGCACCTGTCGGTTTTCGAAGAGCTGCGCGCACAGGGCTTCGTCCGCGCCCGAATCAACGGCAAGCTCTATGAGCTGGACGAAGCCCCCAAGCTCGACAAGCAGAAAAAACATACCATCGATGTCGTGGTCGACCGCTTCAAGGTTCGCGCCGACCTGCAACAACGCCTGGCCGAATCCTTCGAGACCGCGCTGAAACTGGCGGACGGCATCGCCCTGGTGGCACCGATGGACGACGAGCCGGGTGAAGAGATGATCTTCTCCGCGCGCTTCGCCTGCCCGATTTGTGGCCACGCCATCAGCGAGCTTGAGCCAAAACTGTTCTCCTTCAACAACCCGGCCGGCGCATGTCCGACCTGCGATGGCTTGGGGGTGAAGCAGTTCTTCGACATCAAGCGCCTGGTCAACGGCGAACTGACCCTGGCCGAAGGGGCGATTCGCGGTTGGGATCGACGCAACGTCTATTACTTCCAGATGCTCGGCTCGCTGGCCTCGCACTACAAGTTCAGCCTGGAAGTACCGTTCAACGAACTGCCGGCCGATCAGCAGAAATTCATCCTGCACGGCAGCGGTTCGCAAAACGTCGACTTCAAATACCTGAACGACCGTGGCGATATCGTCAAACGCTCGCACCCGTTCGAAGGCATCGTGCCGAACCTGGAGCGACGCTACCGCGAAACCGAATCCGCGTCGGTGCGTGAAGAGCTGGCCAAGTTCCTCAGCACCCAGTCCTGCCCGGACTGCCGCGGCACCCGCCTGCGGCGTGAGGCGCGGCACGTGTGGGTCGGCGAGAAAACCCTGCCGGCGGTAACCAACC
>NZ_JBFUIC010000574.1:0-1652 GCF_056402075.1 Pseudomonas sp. P4_C3 | reverse complement strand
CTTCAACGCCGCGACTTGAATGACAACGGTAAGACAAGTAACGGGCGATAAGCGCTTGCGGTTACTTGGGTGCAACGATCATTTTGTCACGGATGATCAGATTCTGAACTGCGCCCTGGCTTTGGTTCCGGCATGGGGCGCCGATTCAATGATGAATATTCCGCCGAGGGATTCGACGCGATAGCGCATGCCGACAAGGCCCAGATGAGTCCTGCCTCGACCTGGCACACTCGGTTTCTCGGTTGGAATACCCACTCCTGCATCCTCGACTTGCACTTCCAGTAGCCCTTCGAAGTGAGAGGCGCTGAGTTTTTGGCCTTTTCCTCCGGCGTGAATATAGGCATTGTTCAATGCTTCCTGGGCGAAGCGGTAAATACAAATTTTATGGGCTATCGGTACATCGTCCGCAAGCGTATCAAGCTGCAGTTCGACTCGCGTCTCGGTTCGCTCTTCGTGCCGCCCGGCAAGCAATACCAGCGCATCGTGCAGGCTCAGATCATTGACTTCCGGAAGTGCCAGGTCGAGTGATATTTCCCGCACTTCGTTTAAAGCATCCTCGCCGGCACGTCTTATCATTTCGAGGACTTCCCCATCCGAGGCGCCTTGCGAATCTTCGAGCTCTTCAAGGCGAAGGAGAATAAGCGACAACAGCTGAGCAGGACCATCATGAAGATCTGCCCCGATCCGACGGAGAGTGAGTTCATTGATTCTGGAAAACTCACGATTAGCTGTAGTGACTTTGCGCTGAAGGGCGGTATTATTTGAGTGCAACTTTGCTTGCTCATGCATTCGCCATTTAAGTGCTGATTCCTGCTGCTTTATGATCTTGTCGTCACGCCGAACGATAAAAAATAACAGCCAAAGCATGGCCATCGTTGCTGCACCAACAATCGCCCATACTTTCTTGCGAACGTTATTGATTTCGCGCTGTAACGCTTCCGCGGTTTCGTAGAACTCACCAACCGCAATAATCTTTCCAGTACCTGCTTCGCGCAGTGGAGCAAAAATTTCATAGAGCGGAATATTCAGGCTTCGCTCAAAAGCATCCTCAATATCATCCGCAGTATCATCCTCAAGATCACTGTCCAGTTCTGTATAGATCTTGCCTGTCAGCGCCTGTGAGATCTCCACTGTCGGAAAATGTTTTTGGACCGCTGATTTGTCGGTGCTGTAGACAATCGTGCCGTCTGGAAGCCAGATTTTCACCGAGACAACATGTGTACTGAACGAGGTGCTGGACAGCAGGTGATCAATGGTCTGAATAGTGCCATCGGGGAGTTCTTTGGCAGTGGTTAATCCCTGGACGAAGGGTTCGAGAAAGTTCTGCATATAACGCGCCCCCGTCTCCGCCGCCGTTTGAACCGTTGCATCTTCGATACTCTGGCTTACGAGGTTTCCAACGAGCGTCATGGTCAAACCCAGAATTATTGTGGCGCAGATGACGAACTGGGTTGAGCGGCTCAAATGGCGCAATTTCGCCCGGGTGCCCTGGCTCCCGGGCACTGCGCTACTGGACGTTTGGCCAGTGTCTGATTCGACCAAGGTCTGATCCGAATCATTGACCAAGGTCTCAGAATTTGATTGGGCTTTCGTCTCTGTACACATCCGGGTAGCCCCTCAATACTCATTTTTAATGGAGTGTATAGCTAGCG
>NZ_JBFUIC010000573.1:0-1652 GCF_056402075.1 Pseudomonas sp. P4_C3 | reverse complement strand
GCCTTGAGGTATGCCCCCAAATGCACTGCCAATCGTGGCTACCCCCTCGAAATGAAAGGTTGACTGTATCGCTGTAGCTACTGCCATTGCGACTAATGGGCCAGGTACCCGTTTGAGTCCGGGAATTCTGGACGCGGTTGTGACCAGCAAAAGACTAAGTACCGCCAGCAGGGTCGTGGCCATGTGAAGATCCGGGAGCGCCTGGAGCAAATGCCAGATCTTTTCATGGAAATGCTCTCCACTGATCTTCGGTAAACCGAAAAAGTCTTTCCACTGTCCGACCCAGATGATCACGCCGATGCCCGCAGTGAATCCGACTATCACCGGGTCAGGGATAAACTTGATGATTGCACCGAGGCGGGCCATCCCCAGCAATAACAACATGACCCCCGCCATCATCGTGGCGATTTGCAGACCGTCAACACCATGCTTGGCCGTGACCCCCGCCAGAATCACGATGAACGCACCTGTCGGCCCGGCAATCTGCAAGCGGCTTCCGCCAAAGAGTGAAACCAGCAGACCACCGATGATTGCGGTGTAGATGCCTTGCTCAGGTTTGACGCCAGATGCAATGGCAAACGCCATTGCAAGGGGGAGCGCCACGACCCCGACGATCACGCCAGACACCAAATTGCGGAGCCAATGCTCTCGCCCCAACAACCCCGCCTTCCATGCCTCACCTATTGCAATCATGGCTAGCTCCTCAGTGGATGCATGTGCATAATATTAACATACAGTGATAATTGAAATGCCCTTGATCCACCGCTTCGTGCGGCTGGAGATGTTTATAGTGAAAGTTCAGATGGAGCTGGGCGGGCATGCACTGCAAATAGAGAATCTTGAGAGCGCGCGTAGCGTGGTGACTGACATGAATCGTAAAACTGTGAAAAGCAAACACGCCGAAGGCGTGACCTTTGACACCCATGTGATCGCGAATCCGACCAACCCCAAGGAGTGGATCGTGTTCTTCAAGAAGGACGCCGGGAGAAGTTATTTCCTGGTTGATGACAACGAGGAAGTGGAGTCTTTCGGGCATCTGGATGACCTGATCGCCGAGCTTCGAGACTTGGGCCTCAAGACCGCTGAAATCCATTTCTAAAAATCAATGCCTTTCTGGTAGTGCCCATATCGCACACCCTGCTTACTCCCGTCTCAAGCCAATTCGCCAAAATTTCCGTCATGAAGGCAATGCTGTTCAGTCAAGGAAATTGTAGGAGCGAGCTTGCTCCTACAGAGGACCACATTCGCTTAACTGAACAGCATTACGTCATGAAGGGGGCTTTTCGACCGCCCGAATCAGCGCTACTGTAAACATCACTACAAAAAACTAGCGAACTCTACATGTTAAACTGGCTAGCGTTGATTCTTGGCTTACCGACAGCGAATGCCACCGAGCGCATGCGCGCTTGGCGTGCACTGAAAGCTGCTGGTGCAGCGGTTCTGCGTGATGGTGCCTATCTGCTGCCTGATACCGGTGTCTGTCGTGAAGCGCTCGCAGCTGTCGAACGGGACATCCTGGCCATCAATGGCACCGCATTTATCCTGCCTGTCATGGATCCTGACGGTGAGCGTTTTGTCGGGTTGTTCGACCGCAGCGAGGACTACGGCAAGCTACACGCAGAGTTCGAAGAATGCCGTGGGCAGCTCTATCC
>NZ_JBFUIC010000572.1:0-1663 GCF_056402075.1 Pseudomonas sp. P4_C3 | reverse complement strand
TCGCATTGCTGTAATGTTCGGCTACCTATTAGGTGCTGCTAGAGACCCACACTCCAACCAAAGTCTGGAGAGCATCCTTGCGCCTTGGAAAAAATGGTCCGAGATGCTGTCAGAAGCAGCTGAAGCATCCCAACTCCGATCAGAGCTGCAAAGAACAGTCAATGTGGTGATTGAGCTTGCTACTAAAGATCGTGAATTCAGAAGTCGAAGAGGGCTTAACGAGCTAGCCTTTAAGCGTATTGAGCTAGTCGGAGAAATTAATTTCGCATAACATTCTGATGCGAGCAATGAGATATCGCCCAGTCCTTAGCGAATCAATTCCATGTTAATTTACTTCTGGAATTGAATTCGCTAAGGATATTACCCATACCGCCGAGGATCCCAGTAATACTCTACTCGGAAAACTTTCATGAGATGAATTTCCCAAAATTCCTTAGACGCATTAAGTTTGCTACTGGCCGATTTCTGCCTTTCGTCTCCGTCAATTTCGAGTCGATTGCTGCCTTTTGTGATAGGCAGTAATCGACAGATAAATTAGGCAGCTTGCCGCATTGAATGGACAGCACAATCGATCCATGCTGCCCCTGCTCTCGCCAGTTCACGCGTTTTCCCTTCGCTTATGCCGTAGTACTTGCCAACCCGGACCATGGTCCATTTGGTACCGTAGTACAGCCAAATAATATCTCCCATTTGCTGATCCCTATGCGCAAGTCTGGCCACCGCATTGTCGATGGCCATTGCCCAATCGTCGGTGATGCAATAATTTTGGCTCGGCGACACTTGCGGCATCGCCTGGCGCATCAGAGCAAAGGTCGGTGAGGTGTAATTTGGTATCCCTGCCCCGTCCATTCGCCACCATCCCCACTGTTCCAACAAGTACTCGGTGTCTCCTAATGGTCGGCCTGCCGGCTTACGAATCATCATGCATTCAATCCCCTGTGTAATTTGATCCGCCGGCACCGCGACGGTTGTTCTGTTGGTAGCACTCGGCTGGGCCAGATATCGACGAGCCCTGCTGGAGCACTGCAATTTCGCGTTGAGCCCACTGCAATTTGAAGCTCAACTGCGTCACCAATTCGTCCGAAGAAAGTACCACTCTGCTACCCAAAACTACCCAACCGGAGCCGTTGCAATCACTGCAAACCAGCTCATAAAAAACGCCCTGCACCACCGCTTTTCCTTTGCAGGCCGGGCAAGGCTCCAGCTCGATCCGCTCTCTCTTAAAACCGAAGCCTTGCCCTTTTTTCATGTTTCAAATCCTCGCCTATGGTTGATTCTTGAGTGGCCGTGCAGCCCTTATTCTCTGTGGCTTCCAGCGCATTACCGGAATCTCCAGATCTAACGTTGGTCAACATATGAATCTGCTCAAATCCCTTCTGATCTAGATGCGCGTGCCACTGCTCCAGGGCATCACGCTTGCGCCCCATCACGTCCGACTGGATGTACACCTTCACGTTGTGACCCATCGCGTGGTTGATCAGCAGCTCACCAATCAGGTGGTCAATGCCGAGGTCGGCCCAGCCGGTACGTGCCAACTTGCGCAAGTCGTGACTGGTCCACTCGCCCTGCCCCAGCCGAACGAATACGGCACTCGCCTGCCCTTCACTGAGTGCCTTGCCGTTACGAGACGGGAACAGGAATTGACCGTAATACCCTTTGGCCC
>NZ_JBFUIC010000571.1:0-1668 GCF_056402075.1 Pseudomonas sp. P4_C3 | reverse complement strand
GTTTCCTCCCGCGTAGTCGGAAAATTCACTTCGAAGCTCATCAGGGTCAATCCTCAGAATCGCTGTATCAGCAAACAGGTTCACCAGGGCGATTGAAGCTTCTGTCTTTCCTGCTCCAGGTGAGCCGGCCATGAACACTGATACAGGATCTTGCTCAGGAGGGTATAACGCTCGATCGGTTCGGCGCTTGGCTATGGTTTTCTTGTGCAATCTAGCGAAGGACATGGCTTGTTCTTGCATGAGCAATTCGGCAGGAGTCATCGTTCATTCCTTTGGTTTGAAGCGCATCAAAGGTGAAACGGCAGAAGCGGTGAATTCGATTGAAAAGTCAGCGTACATGGCCGCATATCTAGCTCCAGTCCATGAGGGGGACACGGCTTGAGGGAAATTTCCTAGAAGTGAGTTTTTACCCTGCTTAACGTCGGTTGATTGGCTCAATGATGTGGTGCTAATTGCAGATCAAAGTTGCTTGGAGCTCACCGTGTGCTTGAAATGATGCTCCCAAAGCCTGACCCCCAACCTACCCGTCCGGTCCAGCGAAGACCCCACCGTCAAATCCTTGATCAACGTAGGCTGCAAACCCGCATCAAACAGTGCAAACCCCGCCGCCAGGCAGCAGGTTTAGGTCTGCCGGCCGCACACCAGCACGCGCTCGACGTTCAGGCTTTTCAGGTAGTCGATGGTTTCCGGTGTGGGCGCGTAGCCGTGCTTGATAAAGATGCGATCGGCCGGGATCAGGCTGTCATCGTCCGGCGCGGGGTGCCAGCCGAGCTGTTTTTCGAAGGGGGTTATGGATTCGTCATGGCGCTCGACCGTGGCGACACTGGGTAAGGTGCCGATGAGCGCGTGGATACCGTCGATCAGCCACTGCGGCGGGGCGAAGCCGGGTTGTACGTCGATGATCAGGAGGGCTTGGCGCATGGGCTTTTCCGGGCAGGATGGCAGCGACACAGGGGGCGGTGTGGGGCATGAGAAACCCCAGATGCAACAAAGCCCGCACTGGGCGGGCCTTGTTAGCTTCGATTGGTGGGCCGGGGTAATTTGAATTCACCTTATATCTTATTGATTATTATCATTAATATTTATTTTTTATTTTGATTGGAATACCAATCGGAATACCTCACGAAATAGCATCCCATTGACCCCCGATTATATTCGATCTGAAAACCTTGCTTCGCACCGATGATAAGCCGTGATTTTCTTACCGCTGTCGAGACAACCGGCAGCACTCGATCCGAATAGGAACGTGGCAACAGGCAGAAACTGGCCGAGGTTGTGTAAAAATGTTTTCCTCCCACATCGGCGCAAAGAGTCAGCTCAAAAAATGTGTTTCAATTCTAGGTCTGTTACCTGAGCAAACACTGACAGATTTCACGTAGCGACGGCAATCTCAAAACCATGGATGCGTTTTTTTTTGCACACTCTGGGGCCAAAGTAGTCGTTCCGCTCAGGAGGCTGCTAAATTCGAAAAGCGGGCAGTTCGCCGACGAAAGCTTGGCAGTGATGTTTCATTGTAGAGTGATCTGAACACCACCCTAACCCCATGTCCGTCTGGCTAATGGGGCCGCACCGATGGTGCTGTACCGTCCCCATCGGTATCCTAGCGTGATTTTTTCGAAAAATCGGTTGTCAATTCACGAAAAAACAAAATTTATCAATAGCTTGCCC
>NZ_JBFUIC010000570.1:0-1668 GCF_056402075.1 Pseudomonas sp. P4_C3 | reverse complement strand
ATCCGAAGCGTGCTGACTGCCGAGGGCGAGCCGCTCAAGCGTTATCCGTTCCAGATTCAGCAGCGTTTCGATCCTGCTTCCATTTACCTGATCCAGAGCGCCATGCAGCGGGTGATGCGTGAAGGTACCGGCAGTTCGGTCTATAACGTGCTGCCAAGGACCCTGACCCTGGCGGGTAAGACCGGTACCAGTAACGACTCGCGGGACAGTTGGTTTGCCGGTTTCAGCCAGGACTTGCTGGCGGTGGTCTGGCTGGGTCGCGACGACAACGGCAAGACGCCATTCACCGGCGCCACCGGGGCTCTGCAGGTCTGGACCAGCTTCATGCGCAAGGCCGACCCGTTGCCGCTGGATATGCCGCAGCCGGATAATATTGTTCAGGCCTGGGTTGATTCGCGAACCGGGCAAGGTTCTGACGCCGGTTGCCCAGGTGCCGTACAGATGCCGTATATTCGCGGCAGCGAACCGCCTCCCGGCGCCGCTTGCGGTGGTGAAAACCCTGCCGAGTCGGTAATGGATTGGGTCAAGGGCTGGATGAATTAAGCAAAGAGGGTTTCAAGTGAACAAGTGGTTGATTCCAGCGGTTGCCGCCGTAGCTTTGCTCAGCGGTTGTTCTAGCGTACAACGTGGCTCGATTCCGGTTGTGGATTCCGGCACYGTCGTGTCCAACAGTGAGCGGATCTCGGCCAATGGCGGCTTCCGCCAGACGACTGTCAAGCGCCCTGCACAAGGCCAGTCGCGGACCCAGGCGATTGCGCAAGGCGACAGCGGTGTAGTGGTGATGGTGCCAGGCGCTGCAACGACTTCGACGCCGATCAGCACGACACCGATTACCCCGGGTCCGATCACGCCAGGGCCGATTGACACGCCGCCGGTCCAGTCGGCGCCGATCAATCAGGGCAGCTACAGCATGCCGTCGTCGCCAAGCGGGATTCCGTCGGCCAGTGCGGGCGGACTTTCTGCTGACGAGCAACTGGACGGTCCGGTGTTGGCCTTGCTGACCACCGCTCAACAGCAACAGACGAGCGGTGATCTCAACGGTGCTTCCTCCAGTCTCGAACGCGCCCAACGCGTTGCACCGCGTGAGCCGCAGGTGCTTTACCGTCTGGCGCAGGTGCGCATGGCTCAAGGCGATGCGGCCCAGGCCGAGCAGTTCGCTCGCCGTGGGCTGACCTTTGCCAATGGTCGGCCAGAGCTTCAGGCCAACTTGTGGGAGCTGATTGCCCAGGCGCGTGAAAAGCAGAGTGATTCCCAGGGCGCGGCACTGGCTCGTCAAAAGGCCAAGGTAACGCTGTGATGGACGCGCGCTTTCTGAAAATCGCCGATCAACTGTTGTTGATCGAGCGCGAGTTGCGGGTGCAAGGGTGGTGGGATGAAGTCTCGCCCTCTGCTGAAGCGCTTGCCAGTGTCGAGCCGTTTTCGGTCGATACACTGGATTTCGAGCAATGGCTGCAGTGGATCTTCCTGCCGCGCATGAAGATGATCCTTGAGCAGGATTTGCCGCTACCCAATGCTTCGGGCATTCAGGAAATGGCTGAAATGGTTTTTGCCGGACGCAATGTCCAGGGCAAGGATCGGCAGTTGCAGGTATTGCTCAAACAGTTTGATCAGTTGATCACAGCGTCTCGCTGAGCCAGAAGCTGCCAGCGTCCGCAGGCAGTTGTTCAC
>NZ_JBFUIC010000569.1:0-1672 GCF_056402075.1 Pseudomonas sp. P4_C3 | reverse complement strand
GCCGAACGACGACCAGAATTACGATAGCCAGCAATATCAGAACCGGCACTTCATTGAACCAGCGATAAAAGACATGGCTGCGGGTGTTCTCGCCACGGGCAAAACGTTTTACCTGGGCACCGCACATGTGGTGGTAGCCGATCAGAATCACCACCAGCGTCAGCTTGGCGTGCATCCAGCCACCCTGAGTGAAATACGCACTCGGGTTGAGGCTGATCAGCCAGCCGCCGAAGATCAGCGTAGCGATCATTGCCGGCCCCATGATGCCGCGATACAGCTTGCGCTCCATGACGCTGAAGCGTTCCTTGCTGACGGTATCTTCGCTTTGAGCGTGATAGACGAACAGCCGCGGCAAGTAAAACAGGCCGGCAAACCAGCAAACGATGCTGATGATGTGAAGTGCTTTGAGCCACAGATAAAGCATTTTTAGTTATTCCCAGGTTCACGGTAGCGGGAATAGTAGAGGCTAGAAGCTCCGCACGTCACCTTGACGGTTGTCGCAGGGGCGCGCGGCCCCTATTATCGACGGCTTTCCAGTGGGTTCGTTGAGGGCAGGTTTATGGTCAAGGTCGGTATCGTCGGCGGCACGGGTTACACCGGTGTCGAACTGCTGCGTCTGTTGGCGCAACATCCGCAAGCTGAGGTGGTTGTCATCACTTCCCGATCCGAGGCTGGCCTTGCCGTGGCCGACATGTACCCGAACCTGCGAGGCCACTACGACGGCCTGGCGTTCAGCGTTCYGGACATCAAGACCCTGGGTGCCTGCGATGTGGTGTTCTTCGCCACACCGCACGGTGTTGCCCATGCCTTGGCGGGCGAGTTGCTGGCGGCCGGGACCAAGGTCATCGACCTGTCGGCGGACTTCCGTCTGCAAGACGCGGATGAGTGGGCCAAGTGGTACGGCCAGCCGCACGGTGCACCGGAGTTGCTGGACGAAGCGGTCTATGGCTTGCCGGAAGTCAATCGCGAGCAGATCAAGAAAGCGCGCCTGATTGCTGTGCCGGGCTGCTACCCAACTGCAACGCAATTGGGTTTCCTGCCATTGCTCGAAGCCGGCCTGGCCGATACTGCGCATCTGATTGCTGACTGCAAATCCGGTGTCAGCGGCGCCGGTCGTGGTGCTTCCGTAGGCTCGCTGTACTCCGAGACATCGGAAAGCATGAAGGCCTATGCGGTCAAAGGGCACCGTCATTTGCCGGAAATCCGCCAGGGCCTGCGTCGTGCAGCAGGCAAGGACGTCGGTCTGACCTTCGTTCCGCACCTGACTCCGATGATTCGTGGCATTCATTCCACGCTCTACGCAACCGTTGTTGATCGCTCGGTGGATCTGCAGGCGCTGTTTGAAAAGCGTTATGCCAACGAACCGTTCGTCGATGTGATGCCGGCCGGCAGCCATCCGGAGACTCGTAGTGTACGGGGTGCCAACGTCTGCCGTATTGCCGTGCATCGCCCTCAGGATGGTGATCTGGTGGTTGTGCTGTCGGTGATCGACAACCTGGTCAAAGGCGCTTCGGGTCAGGCGGTGCAGAACATGAACATTCTGTTCGGGCTGGATGAGCGTCTGGGCCTGTCCCACGCCGGCATGCTGCCGTAAGCTTTATCGCGTACAGCAAAAGGCCCGTCTGACGGGCCTTTTTGCATTCCGGGCCGGCGATTGGATTGGTTGATATAC
>NZ_JBFUIC010000568.1:0-1682 GCF_056402075.1 Pseudomonas sp. P4_C3 | reverse complement strand
CACCGGATTAGTGTCGCTGACGTAATCGTCCAGGCTCTCGGGGAGCAGGGTCCTTTGACCTCGGTGTTCACCTTGAATGAAGCGTTTCATGGGCAGCCCTTGCGATGAAATCCGGGGCAATCATAGCAAGGGTTGGCTTTGGCGTTTTGACACACTCTGGGTCGCACGCTGCCCTTCGCGACAGGCACCGATCGGCCAAAAGTAGACGGTGGGCGGAGCGATCAGCAAATGAGCAGTTATGCTTGGATGGTTGTTGGAACTGATCAGCGTGCTGCCGCCACTTAGCTTAATCGTTAGATATCCTACGCAAAAATCAATCCTCGTTAATAACTGGCGCCGAACCCTCTGGAGCACTTAGGTAAGCCAAGACACTGGAAATAGCCTCTACTGTCTTCTGATCCACTTTAACTCCGCCTTGCCCTCTTTAAAAAGAAAGCAGAAACGCAAAGCGCAAAAAAACCGACGATACCGTATACCCAACAACTATTTCTCTTACCTCTAGCCAACCGTTCCTCGGACATCGCCCTACTGATAATTTCTTTCCCTTCCACCACCAAAACGACCAATTTCCGCTGCTCTATTGCAGGAAATATTTTTTGGTCATACCAGAAACACTTGCATGCCTGCCCAACAAACCAGAGCTTTTTTGCTTTGTGATACATGTAGAAAACCCTCCTAAAGTCGAAGCGCAGGTAAACCAATACACATATTCACCATCGGTGATTTTCGTCATAAGCTTACGTCCGACTCTTTCCTCCGAAAGCACACCTGACGACTCATTCAACTTATTTGGAATCTGTGCCGAGGACTGATACCACAACATAACAGCCACAATTACTAAATAACCAACAAAACTAATTATCGCAAAATTTCTAGAGGCTTCCCTAGAACGATTTGATGCATCAGTACCCATTCTTTTCTCCACCACCAAAATAAGAATGCTTCGACTTTCACCGTAACTGGCTGTCCGGCATGTACAACTCCGATGTCTTTTTTCCAGCATAGCTTCAATTTCAACCGGTGATCCTTGGGCACGATCACCATCAACGGTTAAGCCGCTGTCACTACGCCCCCGGCTGCCCGACTTGGGTCGCACGATGCCCTTCGAGACAGGCACCGATCGGCCAAAGGCGGTCACTCACCTAGAGCCAAATGGGCAGAATGCTCAATCACTAGGTAATCTTCTAGTCGTCTCAGCGTACGCGTACTGGGAGGAGCACCTAAGAATCGAAATAGGTAAGGCAAAGGGTGTTATACCCACTGACGCACGTAATACTGATAAAGTTCGAGATATCCTTAACCGAGAGGTGGTAAGCGACTTCTGGGGTGATCTGCGCCACTTGAGAAACTCAATAGTCCACTCGCATGGTGTCGCTAGCAGCGAAGTGGCCAAGTGCAAGGTCATTACTTGGTTCAAGCCGGGCGAAAAAATAGCGCTCAATTACCAAATGGTTCGGGCGTTGTTCATCTGCATGGGGACTTATCGCAATGAGGTTCACAAAATGCAGTTTCCGCCGAGGTTCATTCAAATACCTCCCCACGGCTGCTAACCATTCGCTGCAGGCGCGACGGATCTGGCGGGCCGCGGCCTGAGCTCATACGCTAGTGTCCACTTTGGATTGCAGTCGGTCACGAGAGCTTGAATTAGCAGCTTTTGCGGTGATGGATTGGCCGTACTGAAC
>NZ_JBFUIC010000567.1:0-1687 GCF_056402075.1 Pseudomonas sp. P4_C3 | reverse complement strand
GGATAAAAGGGGTAAGACCCGCCAGGACGAAGGCTGTTAACAGCGTCCAGGTGCGGGCCGGGAGGGTCAGCCGCCGGCGGCCTGCAGGGTCTGGGTGTAGCTATGCAGAGCCTGTATATGGCACCTCTTCATTAAGGCTGGGAGGTGTCTGACAAGCCGCGGTCATTCATACTCCCGCGTCAGCTGCGTTGCAGTTCTTCAACTACTGCCGCACAGGCACGGAAGGTATTCAACGTCCACTCTGGATTGATAAAGTCCGGCCAACTGGAAAGTTTTACGATTGCCACTTCAGAGGCCGGATCCCAATAGATACTCTGCCCAAATACTCCGCGCGCCGAGTAGGTACCTAGTTCACTGTCCAATACCCAGCACTGATTACTGTATGCCGCGCCAGGAAAGCTCTTGACGTAAAAGCCATAGAGAACCTCAAAAGCCGGTGTGGAGCCACGGCCGCATTCACGCACAAACTCCTCTGGAACAATCTGCTGGCCGTTGAAACGTCCCCCCTGCAGATACATTTGGGCAAAGCGCCCCAGATCACGCAGCGTGGCGCTCATCCCGCCATCGGCCAATGCAGTTCCAACGCTATCGAGGGTGATATTCGCGTCTTGCTCTGCCCCCAGTCTTGACCAGATTTCCCGGCTCAGTAAAACGGGCAGCCGCTCGCCGCAAGCCCGCTCACAAACCCAGGCCAACATGTCGGTATCCACTGAGCGGTACTCAAAGTAGTGGCCATGCTCACGGTCCTTACTCAGCGACTTCAACAAACCATAAATGCTGTCAGGTGACTCTCGCTCTCCCCGTTCACGCCAACCCGAGGCGATATCCAACTGAATGAATTCAGCATCAGGATCGGTGTAGTCCTCCCTGAATCTCACTCCCGTGCGCATATCCAGAAGATCCTGTACCCGAGCGTCGCCATAACCGCTTGCCGAAAGCTCGGGCACATAGTCGCTGACACGCGCTTGGGGATCGATTCTGCCCTGGCCGATCAATCTGCCGACCAAGCTACCGACGACGGTCTTGGATACCGATTGCAACAGATGCAACGTGTGCGGCTGCATACCGTTGAAATACTGCTCCGAAACCACCTTGCCTTGATGAAGCACCAAAAAACCATCGGTGTAGCTATCGGTCAAGAAGGTCGCCAGATCGGTTTGTCCGCCGTCGACCCGCTGGAAACGTACGTCGTCCAGTGAGCGTTCGTTGCGCTCGAGTTCGGTGACCGGCCCGGGACTGCGATGAATAGCGGCCACCGGAAATAACTGGCTGATGTGCTGGAACGACCAGCGGTTATAGGGCGGACTGTCCCAATTATGCAGGCCGACTTGCTTTTCCCGGGGCGGCGGATAGCCCTGCATCAAACTTAGGTCCTGATAACCAATGCCGGGAGCGGTCATGTCTTTTTTATTGTACATAGGGGTTCAGCTCTCATCGTTCAGAGGGTGGTGGCAAGAAAAGCGGTGGCCGTGATCCTGGGTCTCGGCTGGCACCTCTCGGCGACAACGCTCACTGGCCCGCGGGCAACGGGGCGCGAAGTGGCACCCGGCAGGCCGGTTCAAGGGGCTGGGGATCTCGCCACTCAGGATTTGCAACTGGTCACGGCGCTCCGGGTCGATGGAGGGCACTGAATTGAGCAGCGCACGAGTGTAGGGATGACGCGGTCGGCCGAACACCTGTTCCACAG
>NZ_JBFUIC010000566.1:0-1703 GCF_056402075.1 Pseudomonas sp. P4_C3 | reverse complement strand
GTATACCCTGATCACCGGACCTGGCAGCCAGAGTGATACGGGCGTAGCCGCAACAGCGACTGGCTACACATCACAAGCCATCATTGACGCGCTACCGCACATACACTTAATGCCATTCGTCATTGAATGCGGCACTTATCCGGGAGAACAGATCCATACTTTTTTGCGCAACGACCATTGGTTGCACCTGCACGGGGATTTCACAGATCCAGTTGCCGGGCAAATCAAACTGGAGCTAATCGAACAGTTCTACCCAGCCGATCTTGATTGGCAAGCCGTCGTTTGGGAGCGCACTCGGCAAATTTGGGAGCGTGCTTTGGTGGCATTGCCACTCATTCAATCGCCAGCCAATCAGTAAATCCCTGGCCCACCACAACGGCTGAAAACCATTGATATACCCCACATTCAAGACTGCCTTGCGCGGTCTTGAATGCGTTGCCCGAGACGGGCTCAAGTCCAGGCTTCTCGCACTCATCCAACCCAATGACCTGTTAGTAAATCTAAATAAACAAACAGATTTAAACATCTATTCTCACTCAATCAGATCCTCGTAACCTGTCCTCCTTGTTAGCCATCGTTCGCCAGCACAAGGCGAACAACCAAATAATAAGGAGAAATCCCCATGTTTTTGCGAAACGCATGGTATGTAGCCGCCAGTGAAGCTGAGCTGGGTGATGATCTGTACCCCATAACTCTTCTCAGTGAGTCTGTGGTGCTTTACCGAAAGAGTGACGGCACCCCGGTAGCCCTCGAAGATGCCTGCCCTCACCGTAAGCTGCCACTGTCAATGGGCCGTCGCAAAGGTGATGACATTGAATGTGGTTACCACGGTTTGACCTTCGACTGCTCGGGTAGCTGCGTCCGTGCGCCCGGTAGTCAACGCATTCCCCAAGGCGCCAAGGTTCGCAGCTACCCCCTCGCGGTGCGCTACGGTTTGATCTGGATCTGGATGGGTGATATCGAACTGGCAGACGAAACGAAAATTTGTCACGTGCCTGAATGGGGTGACCCCGCGTGGGGTCTCAATCGCGGCGACAGTATGGTTATCCCGTGCAACTACCTGTACATGACCGACAACCTGCTGGACCCCGCACATGTCGCCTGGGTGCATCAATCTTCCTTTGGTAACGCAGCCTGCGCAGAGGAACCGTTGCAAACCACGGTAACCGATGACGGTGTGATTGTTTCGCGCTGGATGCGCGATGTCGAGGTGGCACCGTTCTATGCCAAGTTCGTCAAGTTCAGTGGTCATTGTGATCGTAAGCAGCACTACGAAGTGCATTACCCGTCCCAGGCCATTATCAAGGCCCTGTTCACGCCCGCTGGAACGGGTAGTGATGAAGGTGAACTGCACGAACATGTGTTCCTGATGAACTCCTACAACTTCATGACCCCCATCGACGAATCGAACACACGTTATTACTGGTTCCAGGTCCGTAACTTCGATACCGAAAATGAAGAAGTGTCACGCCAGTTCGACGAAGACGTGCGACACGCCTTTGCCGAAGATCGGTTAGTGCTGAGTGCCGTACATAAGGGGATGGCCAACAAGCGCACGCCCAACATCGATCTGGCTTCCGACTCGGGACCACTACGTTTTCGCCGTAACCTCGATAAATTGATTGCCCAGGAACAGCCTGGCAGATTGATTCCGCTGACCCAACGACACACTGCGGAACAAAAGACGGAGGCATGAGATGGGC
>NZ_JBFUIC010000565.1:0-1708 GCF_056402075.1 Pseudomonas sp. P4_C3 | reverse complement strand
ACGGCCCGCTCATGGTGATTTCCAGCGCCGCGGCGCCTTCTTCGTTGCCCAGCAAACGGTTGCCCAAACGCAGCGCGCGACTGTCCATCGGCCCCGACGGCGGTACACCCACCGCCCAGTAACCGAGGCGACCGGGATAGTCCTGCACGCTGGTCTGGGTGCCAGCACTGAGCACCTCGAACGTGTTGGCCTGATACACCAGACCCTCCAGGCAACGGGTCCATGGCTGGCCGCTGGCGAAAGGCGCATCGAGCAGAATCTGCCGCAGGTAATCGCGGTTGGTTTCCACGCCATAGAGCAGGCTGTCGCCCAGCGCCTGATGCAGGTCCGCAGTGGCTTCTTCGCGAGTCGGCGCCCAACTGATGACCTTGGCGATCATCGGGTCGAAGTAGGGCGGGATCTCGCAGCCAGCCTCGACCCAGGTGTCTATGCGCAGTTGAATGCCATTGGCCGGCGGGAAATCCACGGCGGTGAGCAAGCCTGGGCTCGGTTGAAAATCGCGCCCCGGATCCTCCGCGTATAACCGTGCCTGAATCGCATGACCCTGCGGTTTCAAACACTTTGCCAGATCGCTCAGCGGCGGCAGGTCACCGGCCGCCAGTTGGACCATCCAGCGCACCAGGTCGACCCCCCAAACCTGTTCGGTGACACCGTGTTCCACCTGCAAGCGGGTGTTCACTTCCAGAAAGTAGAAACGCTGGGCATCGCTGTCGAAGACGAACTCCACGGTGCCGGCGCTGCGGTAGTTCACTGCCTTGGCCAGTTTGATCGCCGCCGCACACAGTTCATCCGCCATGCCGTCGGGCAGGTTTGGCGCCGGGGTTTCCTCGAGGACTTTCTGGTTGCGCCGCTGCACCGAGCAATCGCGCACACCGAGGGCGATCACCTCGCCGCGACCATCGCCGAACACCTGTACTTCCAGATGGCGGGCACGCTGGATGTACTTCTCGATGAACACCCCGGCGTCGCTGAAGTTGTTCTGGCCCAGGCGTTTGACCGCTTCGAAGGACTCGCTCAACTCGGCCGCGCTGCGGCACACGCGCATGCCGATGCCGCCACCGCCAGCGGTGCTTTTGAGCATCACCGGATAGCCGACCTGTTCGCCGGCGACCAATGCGGCGTCGAGGCTGTCGAGCAATTCGGTGCCGTCGAGCATGGGCACGCCGTGTTGTTTGGCCAGGGCGCGGGCGGTGTGCTTGAGGCCGAACGCGCGCAGTTGTTCGGGCGTCGGGCCGATGAAGGCGATGTTGGCGGCTTCGCAGGCTTCGGCGAACGCGGCGTTTTCCGAGAGAAAACCGTAGCCGGGATGGATCGCCGTGGCGCCGGTGGACTTGGCGATGGCGAGGATCTTGTCGACCGCAAGATAAGTTCCAGCCGCTGCACCCTCACCGAGGCTGTGGGCCTCGTCGGCTTGCAGGATGTGCAGGCTGGCGGCATCGGCTTCGGAATACACGGCGACACCCTGCACTTGCATCTCGCGCAAGGTCCGCAGGATGCGGCAGGCAATGGCGCCACGGTTGGCGATCAGGACTTTTTCGAACATGGCATAACCCCCGGAGGCGATAGCGCATCAGCCTCGACTGGGATGCGGGCCGTCCCGCAGTTTTTCGACAGACGCCGGGGTCGTCCCCGGTGGCAGAATCAGATTTCACATACACCGCCGACCCCTGTGGGAGCGAGCTTGCTCGCGATAGCGGTGTGTCAGTCA
>NZ_JBFUIC010000564.1:0-1717 GCF_056402075.1 Pseudomonas sp. P4_C3 | reverse complement strand
CGGCAGTGACGTTCTTATCTTCGGCCACACGAGCCTTAAATCCGTTACGGGTTTTGGTCTGATTTATGGTGGAGGGCTTCTAACTGGGGTTTCAGCCAGCAGCAACAACTACAAGAAGTCTTCTGGCCTGTCGTCGAGCGACATCCGCTTCATTGAGGCGAACGGCAACATCAACAATGGCGTAGTGGACGCGAACGGGGAATATCGAAATGGTGCCCGCTGGTACCACCGCGCATCAGCTCCGGGCAGCGGTCAGCATCGCGTAGGTGACATTACTTGGCGCACGCCAGTTGTTGCGGGCCAAAATGGTGGGTGGCTATGCGTAGCAGATGGTGCTCCGGGCACCTGGGTTCCATTCGCCCCGACCCAGACTACAAATGCCTATTCTGTTACCGGGGGCACCGATAATAGGGCACTAGCTATCTCGGGGGCCACGGTGGATTCAGTGGCGAGCGTGTTGGGAACGCTGATTCGGGATCTGCGCACCTCCGGTCTCCTTAAGTAAAAGCGATTCGTCTATCCGGCCCGTCTCACGGTAGGTTTTTTCGCTTTGAGAAAAGCAATAGAGCGACCGCCTAGCTTGGCCAGAAGGCATCAGCAGATACTGATGGAATGGACACACTATCGGGGAAGGCTCGATCAGCCGGACTTCAGCCCGAACCGCTCAGGAATGTCGCGCCATGCCGTTCCGGAGCACAGATCCATAAGATGCCGTTAAGCATAGGTCGATCGTCGCTGCGGGGGGCATTAGATTTCTTTTCGTAAGAAACCGCATCAGCRATTAATTCCCAAGCGGAATCCGTCAGTTTATAACAAAGATGCAAAAGCATGATTGCTTTGTGAGCGATCATAGAATAATAATGCGCGGCAACATAAGAAAGCATAGTTTGTACATTAAGTCACGCAAACAAATAGTTAAATGCAGGGAGCGTAAATGATTAGTTCACACGATGAATATATTGAATATCTAGAGGCAGATAGGATCTCCTTAAATAGAAAGAAAAGTCTAAAAATGTATTTTTTTGATGATATTTGGCGTTTTCAGCGACTAATGAGAAAGCTAGAATACCTAACAAACTGCAAGAAAAACAGGATTCTCAAAAATATCGTAAAGTATCAATATCTAAAACAGAGCTTGAAGTTGGGATTCGAAATACCAATAAATGTCTTTGGGCCTGGATTATCAATTGCACACGCAGGAACTATCGTTGTAAACAGTGGCGCAAAAGTCGGCGCAAATTGCCGCCTACATGTATGCGTGAACATAGGGACCGAGGCTGGAAAAGATCATGCTGCTCCGTCAATAGGTGAAAACTGCTATATAGGTCCTGGAGCGAAGCTATTTGGAAGAATAGATATTGGGCCAAACATGGCAATCGGAGCCAACGCAGTGGTAGCGAAGAGCTTCCCCGCTGGAAACGCAACAATTGGCGGAGTGCCAGCAAAAATAATATCTGAGAAAACATCAGATGGGCTTCTGATCAAGGGATACACAAAACTGACAATAGAGAAAATCAAAATTCATTAAAAGCCTCTAATGCAGTTAGCCGAGGTTTCAGCGAGTGCGCCCCGGCAAAATCGGGTTGACTGAATTTTTATCTGCAGGGAGTTCTCATTTTAGGTAAATCGAGCCACTCGACACCCTTGAGCCATTTGTTGTGTGCCGGGCGCTCAGGGCGGAAGGCGTAGCGCCCTTGCGCGCTGGGATCTTCTGGGC
>NZ_JBFUIC010000563.1:0-1766 GCF_056402075.1 Pseudomonas sp. P4_C3 | reverse complement strand
ACCCAGGACTGTGATCGGGTGCTGTTGGGGCGAGTTGCGCTGTGCTTTTTTGGGTACGACGTCTGCCCGCATTATCGTCCCGTTCGACAAGGTGTAATAGCCGACAACGGTATTCGTACCTTTGAGGCAAGTGACAAGCACGGTGGCGGTCTTAGAAGCTTGGGCTTTGATTGCCTTTTTCTTCAAATACTCGTTGATGGACTCCTCACCACAATCGAACGGATCCACATTGTGGGTCTCATTCAGCTTTACCGGTGCACTCAGCTCCAGCGAGAGGGTCTGTTCAGCAGCTTCTGGACGCATTTATTACTCCTTACGGGATTATTCTGTAAGGCTTGCTCGAAAGCGTCGAAGTCATCGTCAGCAAGGACGAACAGGCGTTGATCCAGAATGACTTCCTCTGCCTTTTTACAAGCAGCATCCAGGATGAAGCTGGTTCGATCACTCCCCGAAATGGCTGCGGCCACATCGATTAAGTCTCGTTTCTTAAAATCGACCCGCATGTTGAGCGGGACGGATTTGGTTTTTTCCGTTGCAGCGGATTCCGCACGCAATAGAGAGCTTGTCATGGTCTTTTCCTTGGTCTTCGTGGTGGTTGGTGGCTTATCTCCTTAGGTTCATTTCGTTGTTGCTCGGCTGGTTGGACGATTCATGGCTGACTACCTCTGGCAATTTTGAGTGTTTTGAGTGTTTTGAGTGTTTTGAGTTTTGAGTTTTGAGTTTTGAGTTTTTTTGCTTTCTGGGTAGGGGGAGTTTTTCCCCGAAACAGATCATTCCATAGCGTGTATCAGTTGTCTACACGTAACGCAGATGACTGTACGTTTGCCGACAGTCGGCAATCCACGAGGGGCTGATTCCTTAGCCCGACTAGGTACCTCGTGAAAAACCCTTTATATTGAGAATTATTCTTACGTACGGGGAGAGCATTTCTAAAAGAGCGATATGAGTAATACTGGGTAGGCGATGGGGCTGGAGCCCGATTTTACTGGGGGTACAGGCCTTGAAAATAGTGGAGCGGGTGAAGGGAATCGAACCCTCGTTATCAGCTTGGGAAGCTGGCAGCGAGAGAGTGTGTGGTTGGGAAAGGAAGTACCTTCATGTGGGGGGGCGCTACGACAAAATGCCCCTCACTCCCCTGGAGCGGCTATGCGCTATGTCACGTCGAGTGTGGCTGAATGAGATCCGATGCCTGAATTGAACAATATGTCATCGTCGTCGTTTCGGGCCGCATGCAGTGCTCGAATCACAATCTCAACGTCATCCCTCACGAGCTGTGCAAACGCCGATGTTCGGATACGAGTTTCCCAATCAGTATGCAGTTGTGACTCAACAAGATCGCTGTGCTGCTTTTCGAATTCGATAACCGAAATATGTTCCTCGCTCGTGAGCTCACAAGATCTGCCATGGGCAAGGGTATTTCGAAAAGAAAACAGTTCGGCAATGGTTTTCAGCGGGCGAGCCCCTTTGCCTTGGGGGAACTGGACATCTAATGCCTTGCGTAGGTGCTTGAATTTGGACCAGAGCGGAAGCTTTTCTTTCTCCTCCCAATCGTTGAGTACTCTGGGACCAATGTGATTTAGATAAGCCTCGAAGGTAAAGGCCGTAAGCACTGTGCTGGACAAAAACTGCCATGCACAACCGGCTGGATTATTCAGCCCGACATTGAGAACACAATAGGATGCGTGCCAAAGCTCGGCATACGAATGGACGGGACGTTGTTTGGTGACAAGTAGACGGTTTTTCATTTCGGTAGCCCAGGTATGAGT
>NZ_JBFUIC010000562.1:0-1772 GCF_056402075.1 Pseudomonas sp. P4_C3 | reverse complement strand
GTGTATAACCTAAAACTGCGGAAAATAGGGTGCACGCCATTGATGATCTTGATTGTAGTGTGAATAGCATGAAGAGGCTGGCAGCTAGAATTGAAGTTGATTTTAGAATATTTTTGCTAGAGCCAATAGCTATTATTGAAATTATTGCATATGCATCGGAAAGTCCTAGGTAAATGCCTATGGATTCCTTTGGAATTTTTGATAAATCTATTTTTAATCCATCAGGGCTGATGTTCGATAGGTGAAAGATGGTTATTGCCAGCCAAGCTGCAGTCAAGAGGCTTTCATTGTCATGTTTGATTATCAATTTGCCAATATAGATTCCGCAAATCAGCCAGACAATGTAATAAATGAAATATGTAAAATTAAATAAAAATAAACTTCTGCCAAGATTGTCGTTTCTGTCGCCAAGAGAGAAATAAACAAGCTGAGTAATTAGGATGTATGCAAGAAATAGAGCAATTACTATTACAGGTGCTCTGTTTTCCCTAGAGAATATTGTTTTTTTTATATATCTTGCCTTTTCAGAAAAGACGGTCACTGCCAGCGTGCTTGCAAAAAGCAAAGACAGGTAAGCCTCGGGCATTGTACCTATTAGTGTCATATAGATATAAATGGGGCTGAATACCAAGCAAAATATATAGACTAAACTACCTGCGGAAATAAACCTGATCATATGTTGGTCGTCGTTCTCTTTGCAAACGAGGCGTAGCGCTTGGCTTCTGCAATGATCGCCTCTGGGGTTTGATACGTGTTGTGACCGCGGTGCAAACCGACCTCATGGCCACTTGAGTGAATACGGCGCATCAGTTTGCGGTTTGCCGGGTGTTCAGGCTCATAGTCAGCGTCTTTACTCGGGGGCGGTGCGGCCACAGAGGAAGTACTGACCAAACCATGACACTCGGAGGCATTCTTGATCCAGTCGAAGGTGTTAACTGGATCAACTGGATGCAGTTGTGCGACTGTTGAAGCATGCCCAAGGCACCAGCAGAGCGCTGCATGGCCAGCCATGCCACGTACTACTCCCTTGGCAGAGCCAAATCCATAACGACTTGGCTCATCCACATAATAGGAAACCTATATGCTGAATTATTGATGTTGCTTGAACCTCAGCTCAGGACGATAAAATAAAATTTCCGCATGACGAAAAATAAGGCTTTTGCTTGACTCGAGTTGGGATGGGTTTAATTTTTATAGCATTAATTGAGTTTGTTAAAGATATATGAAAATGTAATGCCAAGTGTGGCCCAGCCACAGATCAACGGGATGGAGCCCTTCATTGTAGATATATATTTAAGGCCTCCGACTCCTGCTTGAGCAGTAAACACTCTAAAGCACACAATATAGAAAACAGCGCCAGACAGCGCATAACACTCAGAAACATAAGCAGAGTCCAGATAGACCGCGGCCGCAACACTTCCGACTCGAAGAAATAACCCCCACAATGTCAAGCCAAGCATCAGGCGCTGGCGATTGACTATGTGCATAACCATTGATATTGGCGAGGATATAAACTGAAAGACTATCCATGGAGTCATCCATGCTGCTAGAACGCCGGCACGACGCCACTCTTCGCCAAACACAAGCGAAAAAATATCTGGAGCCACAATCCCTGCGAATATAAGCGGTCCGGCACCACTCTTGATAAGACCATTCAGTGTTTTAGAAGTGAATTCCGCTAGGTTCCCTTCTCTATGTTCACTTGGTCCGCGTGCCAAGTAAACTTGTGCAATAGCACTCCCCAAAAGCCCTAGTGGTGCTTGGAGTACTTT
>NZ_JBFUIC010000561.1:0-1776 GCF_056402075.1 Pseudomonas sp. P4_C3 | reverse complement strand
GAGGACCACTGCTCATGAACACACAACAGGCTCACGAACTTCCCTTGGCCAGCCAGCTGAAACTGGATTCACACTGGATGCCGTTCTCCTCGAATCGCAACTTTCAGCGTGACCCACGGTTCATCGTCTCTGCGCAAGGTAGCTGGCTTACAGACTCCGAAGGCAGAAAGGTCTACGACAGTCTGTCAGGCCTGTGGACCTGCGGTGCAGGCCATTCGCGCAAGGAAATCCAGGAAGCCGTTGCCCTACAGTTGGGCACGCTCGATTACTCGCCCGCCTTTCAATATGGCCACCCGTTATCCTTCATGTTGTCCGAGCGCGTCGCTGACCTCATGCCCGGCGACCTGAACCATGTGTTCTATACCAACTCGGGCTCCGAGTGCGCGGACACTGCGGTCAAAATGGCCCGGGCGTACTGGCGCCTCAAGGGTCAGTCGACCAAGACCAAAATGATCGGCCGAGCACGCGGCTATCACGGCGTGAACATCGCCGGCACGAGCCTGGGTGGCATCGGGGGCAACCGCAAGATGTTCGGTCAACYAATGGATGTCGACCACCTGCCCCACACGTTGCAGCCGGGATTGGCCTTCACCAAAGGAATGGCGGAAACCGGTGGTGTGGAACTGGCAAATGAGTTGTTGAAGCTCATTGAACTGCATGACGCGACGAACATCGCAGCCGTTATTGTCGAGCCGATGTCGGGTTCCGCAGGTGCCATCGTGCCTCCCAAAGGTTACTTGCAGCGCCTTCGAGAGATCTGCACTCAACACAATATCCTGTTGATTTTCGACGAAGTGATCACCGGGTTCGGGCGGATGGGCACCTGGAGCGGCGCGGAGTACTTCGGCGTGAAGCCGGACATCATGAACGTGGCCAAGCAGATCACCAATGGCGCCATTCCAATGGGCGCCGTGATCGCTTCCAGTGAGATCTACCAAACCTTCATGAATCAGACGAGTCCGGAATACGCGGTCGAATTTGGCCATGGCTACACCTACTCGGCGCACCCGGTTGCCTGCGCTGCGGCCCTCGCAACATTGGATCTGCTGGAGAAGGAAAACCTCATCCAACAATCAGCTGATCTGGCACCGCATTTCGAACGCACATTGCACGGCGTCAAGGGCGCAAAACACATCGTTGACATCAGGAACTGCGGCCTCGCAGGCGCTATTCAAATTGCACCCCGCGAAGGGGATGCAATTGTTCGTCCGTTCGAGGCGGGCATGGCGCTTTGGAAAGCGGGGTTCTACGTGCGCTTCGGCGGCGACACCCTTCAGTTCGGGCCGACCTTCAACGCTAAACCTGAAGATCTTGACCGGATGTTTGACGCCGTCGGGGAAGCCTTGAACCACATCGATTAACGCAACAACGTGCAGGCAAACCACCCATGCTGGCGGGTCAACTCCGCCAGCATCACTTCTATTTTCAATCTTGCAGGTCTTTATCCATGAGCATCATTCAACACCTGATCAACGGCGAGCATATCGCCACCGCCGGCCGCACCGCGGACGTGTTCAACCCTTCCACGGGTGAGGTCATCCATCAGGTCTCACTCGCGGATCGCGCCACCGTTCAACACGCCATTGACGTCGCGACAGCCGCCTTTCCTGCATGGCGCAAGACTCCGGCCGCCAAGCGCGCTCAGGTCATGTTTCGTTTCAAGCAGTTGCTGGAGCAGAACGAAGCCAAAATCGCGCAAATGATCAGCGAAGAGCACGGCAAAACCATTGAAGATGCTACTGGGGAACTCAAACGCGGGATCGAGAACGTCGAGTT
>NZ_JBFUIC010000560.1:0-1791 GCF_056402075.1 Pseudomonas sp. P4_C3 | reverse complement strand
AGCAAGCTCGCTCCCACAGTGGTTATGTGTTGTTAACAAATCCCCTGTAGGAGCGAGCCTGCTCGCGATGGCGTCAGATGTCGCACCCGGTTGTTCAGCCTCTTGTCTGAAGAGAGGCAGCCTCAGTATATGGCAGATTTTCAATCAACCCGCGCGGGCTCACCATAGCCCCATGAATACACTCTCGGCGTTTTATCAGAATCTCGGGTTGGCCCTTTCGCTGTTGGTTATCGGCACATTTGTGCTGGCCGGCATGATCAAGGGCGTGATCGGCCTCGGCCTGCCGACCGTTGCCATGGGCCTGCTCGGCCTGGCTATGGCGCCGACGCAGGCTGCGGCGCTGCTGATCATTCCGGCGACCCTGACCAACGTCTGGCAACTGGCATTCGGCGGGCATCTGTCGGAGCTGGTCAAACGGTTGTGGCCGATGTTGCTGGCGATTTTCATTGGCACCGGGGCGGGCACGCTGTGGATCGGCATGAGCGGTGGTCACTGGGTGGTGCGAGGGTTGGGAGCGGCGTTGTTGCTGTATGCGCTGAGCGGATTGTGCCTGCCGAGCTTGTGCGTGGGGCCTCACAGCGAACGCTGGCTCGGTCCATTGTGTGGTGTGCTGACCGGCGTCATTACTTCGGCCACCGGCGTGTTCGTGATTCCGGCGGTGCCTTATCTGCAAGCGCTGGGCTTGAGCAAGGACGAGCTGGTGCAGGCGCTGGGCCTGTCGTTCACCGTCTCGACCCTGGCCCTGGCCGGTGGCTTGTTATGGCGTGGCGCGCTCGGCGGGGGCGAGTTGAGCGCATCGTTGCTGGCGCTGATCCCGGCCATGCTCGGCATGTGGCTGGGGCAATCGCTGCGCCAGCGGATCAGCGTCCTGCTGTTCAAGCGTGTGTTCTTCATTGGCCTGGGGTTGCTCGGTGGCCATTTGCTGATCAGCGGCTAGCGGACGACGGGCTGATCATGTCGATGACGCGGATCTCGAAGTCCCGCTCCAGGTATTCATCGCGCTGCTCGAGGAACTGCTTCATGTGCGGCAGGTTCGAGTGCACGTCGAGGTGGGCCCGGGATTGCCAGATCTCGTAGAAGATGAACAGGGTYGGGTCCTGTTTGTCGCGCAACATGTGGTATTCGATGCAACCGGGTTCGGCTCGGCTCGCTTGCACGTAGACGCTGAAAAACGCTTCGAAGGCATCGGATTTTTCCGGGCGGGTCTTGGCGTGCAGAATGAAGCCCTGGATTTCACTCATCTACATCTCTCATCAAGTCAGAATTGGCGTCAGTCTAAGGCAACAATCGCCTGTTGATTCGTGCCTGTAGGTCAAATGAACTTTGCCAAATCGGCGCTTATTCCGCGCGAGGCCGGTCGGTACTCTGCCGCCATCCGATTCCCGACCCTTCCCGAGATCTCTCATGAAAAAAGTCCTGTTGCTCAATGGCGGCAAAAAATTTGCGCACTCCGACGGCCGCTACAACACCACCCTGCATGAAGTCGCGTTGAGCGTGCTGGATCGCGGCGGCGTGGATGTCAAAACCACCTTCATCGACGAGGGCTACGACGTCGCCGAAGAAGTGGCCAAGTTCCTCTGGGCCGACGTGATCATCTACCAGATGCCCGGCTGGTGGATGGGCGCGCCGTGGACCGTGAAGAAGTACATCGATGAAGTCTTCACCGAAGGCCATGGCAGCCTCTATGCCAGCGACGGTCGCACTCGCTCCGACGCCTCGCAGAAATACGGCAGCGGCGGCCTGATTCACGGCAAGCAATACATGTTGTCGCTGACCTGGAACGCCCCGCAG
>NZ_JBFUIC010000559.1:0-1796 GCF_056402075.1 Pseudomonas sp. P4_C3 | reverse complement strand
GCTTGTACATGACCCAGGATGCGTTCCCCAAAGCCACCGGCACGAAGGACAAGGAGTTGTTCATTATCGATGGCGCAACGCACATCGAAACCTACTGGGTTCCCAAGTATGTGGACGCTGCACTCGGCAAGTTGACGCCGTTCTTCGCAAGAACCTTGTGATTGGTTCGTTGGGGTCGCGCATCCATGCGGAACCTGATTACATGGAATAATCCCGCGCTCCGCATGAGAGGTTCTCATCAATGGCCCGCGCCAATCTCAACGATCTGCAAGCCTTCGTGGTCATTACCCGTGAAGGCAGCTTCACTCGCGCCGCCGCACAGCTGGGCGTTTCGCAGTCCGCCTTGAGCCACACCATGCGCGCGCTCGAAACCAGGCTCGGCGTTCGCCTGTTGACCCGAACCACGCGCAGCGTATCCCCTACCGAGGCTGGTCAACGGCTGTATCAGTCCATGGCGCCGCGCTTCGACGAAATTGAACTTGAACTGGCTGCGGTCAGCGAGTTTCGCGACACCCCGGCAGGCAACGTGCGGATTTCAGCTTCCGAACATGCGGCGAACAACATCCTTTGGCCCAAGCTGTTGAAGGTGCTTCCCGACTACCCGGACATCAAGGTCGAAATCACCGTCGACTACGCCCTCTCCGACATCGTAGCGCAGCGCTACGACGCGGGCGTACGCCTGGGCGATCAGGTGGCCAAGGACATGATCGCCGTGCCGATCGGGCCACCATTGCGCATAGCGGTAGTGGGGTCGCCTGAATATTTCAAACAACGACCTTTTCCGAAAGAGCCGGGGGATTTGGCCGCACATAATTGCATCAATTTACGCCTGCCCACTCACGGGAGCCTGATGCAATGGGATTTTGAAAAGGACGGTCACGAACTCAAGGCACGTGTCGAAGGACAATGGACGTTCAACAGCAGCGTGCCGATCCTGCGCGCTGCTGTCGCAGGTTGTGGGTTAGGCTTCCTGCCAGAAGATATGGTAGCCAAGGAGCTTGCCGACGGTAGTCTTCTGCGGGTGCTGGAGGATTGGTGCCAACCCTTTGCGGGTTACCATCTTTACTACYCCAATCGCCGTGAACACTCATCCGCGTTTGGCGTCGTGGTCGATGCGCTGCTCTATAAGCGCTGAGTCGCCCATCTTGGCTTTCCTGCGGACAAAAACAAAACCCCTACCCGCGTGCGCAGATAGGGGTTTTGGAATTTAATCTTGACGATGACCTACTCTCACATGGGGAAACCCCACACTACCATCGGCGATGCATCGTTTCACTGCTGAGTTCGGGATGGGATCAGGTGGTTCCAATGCTCTATGGTCGTCAAGAAATTCGGGTACYGAGTCGTGRCCAGMTGGCCGCGCTTCAGCAAATTGGGTAGGTGATAGCTTTCGGTGTTTTGYGAGCGTCGAACTTTCGGTTCATTGCGTCTTCACACACCGCAATCTGATGCTCTTTCGAGTAGTCAAATTGCTTGGGTGTTATATGGTCAAGCCTCACGGGCAATTAGTATTGGTTAGCTCAACGCCTCACAGCGCTTACACACCCAACCTATCAACGTCGTAGTCTTCGACGGCCCTTCAGGGRRCTCAAGGCYCCAGTGAGATCTCATCTTGAGGCWAGTTTCCCGCTTAGATGCTTTCAGCGGTTATCTWTTCCGAACATAGCTACCCGGCAATGCCACTGGCGTGACAACCGGAACACCAGAGGTTCGTCCACTCCGGTCCTCTCGTACTAGGAGCAGCCCCTCTCAAATCTCAAACGTCCACGGCAGATAGGGACCGAACTGTCTCACGA
>NZ_JBFUIC010000558.1:0-1798 GCF_056402075.1 Pseudomonas sp. P4_C3 | reverse complement strand
TCCTCGAAGTCCAGATCCAGTTTGTATCCCGTTAACGTCTCCCCGGAATAAAGACGATTGGCCTGCGGCGGGCACTTTCGCAAGATTGACACCAACTCGTCAGCCAGTTCCATCCGGGTCGCGCGCTCGTACTCCATCGTGTGCTGCAGCAGCGCGACGTTATGCGCCGCGATTTGCGCATGATTCATGCCCGCGGCGTCCTCGTCGTCAGCGGCCAGAAAGTCGATGTCCATGTCATCGAGATCCTGCAGGGCCTGGTCGATCCACCCCGTCAAATCCGTACTCAATTGCTCAAATTGTTGCTTCAATCCATCGAGTTGCGACTGAACGCTTTCTCCGGCCTGTTGCAGCCATTCATCGGCCTGCGCGTTGCCGAAGTCAGGATAGAGGTCCCTGACTTGCAACCTCAGCATTTCGTGGGTCAACGCTGCGGCCAGCGGGGTGGTTGGGAAGCCGCCGCCCCTCAAGCCTTGCATTTCGAAGGGTAGCCCCCCGTCCATTCTGCCCAGACCCAGGCCGAACTCGGAGCGTGATAGCGCACGGTCACGGAGATTGAGCTTCAGCTCGTTGGCCGGGTTCAGCGACTGCAACTGCAGCGCCGCACGCTCGTCCTCGGACAATGCACCGATGACAGCCCCGTAAAAATCTGTTTGCAAGAGGGTTTGGGTGGGTACGTCGAAGTATTGATAATGGTTGCCGACTTTGATCAAGCGTCGACAATAAGCGGCATTGAGGGAACCGCAACGATCCAGCACCCGGCCTTGCGACGAGCCATCGAGCACCTCGACTCGCAGGTTTTTCGGCCATCCGGGCAGGTTCCTCAGTGAGTGCAAAGCCAGCGTGTCCGAATCGGAATGGGCCACCGACCGCAGATAAAGGCCTTCGTAAGCACGAGTGAGGCGCACATGCCGCTGGTACTGGCGGGCTTTGCTATCCAATTGCCTGAATAGTTCCCTGGCCTGGATCTCATCCGGCGTCGCCGTCAGTTCTACTCCATAGCGATCAAGCATCTGCTCCACCGCATTTTTCGGCAGCCCGGGATATTGCTGTTGAAACAATCGGACCCATTCATGCTTCGAATTCTGAAGTGCCTGATAACGACTGTTGAACAACTCCACTCGCCTGGCCTGCAACGCCTCGTGCAAATCACTGCCTTCGACCGCAGTTGCCGCGTCAGCCTGGGTTTTATCGATGACTTGCGCGACGTCCTGATCGATCCTGAACCGGCTGATGGTGTCGGCCAACACGGGAGCAGGTCGACGACCGGCCTGGATCATCCGCAGCATGTCGTCATCGACGTCGCTGACCTTGCCGATCTGCATCAGGACCTCATCGCTGAAAGCGTCCACCGGGGCGCCTATCCCTCGCAGCAGGCTCAGACGACTCGGTATCCGCRTGATCGGTTCCGAGGCAGCGATAGGAGCGGACGGATCACCAGCCGGTCTGCCGCCGGGTTGCACATCGGGCTCGCCAGTCTCGTGCTCGGTCCTGGTCAGCGCGGCGACCTCGGCGCCGTCGCGTTCTAACGAGGCGACAGCCCCGACCAGCGGCAATGCATTGAGCAAGCCGAACACAGTTCGCGTCACGCCTTCGGAACGCTCACTGGCTGTTTGCCCCTCGACTGCCTCATCCAGACCGTAACCGGCATCAATAAGCCCGGCCAGCACCAACAATCCCTCACCTCCAGGCACAAACAACGCCAGTGGCCCGAACCGGTTGATCCATTGCACAATCGGCTCGACGAAAGCACTCAGATTGTCACGGTTGACCTGAGCATCGTCGCGGATGGTCTTGACGC
>NZ_JBFUIC010000557.1:0-1802 GCF_056402075.1 Pseudomonas sp. P4_C3 | reverse complement strand
GATCAACGCCAGCGCCCCGCCGTTGGTCGTGATGTTGTTGTCATGGATGGCCATCTGCTGAGCGCCAGACAAGCCGATCACCTCGATACCGCAGTTGCGACCGGTAATCGTGTTGTGCTGGATCGTGAGGCTGTCGCCCATGTAGGTGCCGTGGATGCCGCTGTTGATCCAGCAACGCTCCACCACGCCTGTGAAGAGCCCGTCGAGATTCTTGACGCTATTGTCGAACTCCAGGCCACGCCCCAGAACATCACCGATCTCAACGTAGCCGATACTCAGCCTTGGCTGTTGATGCCAGCTCATCCCGTAGCCCAAGTAGTCACACATCCATGACCCGGCTACCCGGCTCTTTTCCCGGTTCAGCGTCAGTTTCAGACGCTGCCTCAAGAACCGCTCGACGCCGGCCATCACTCGCTCACCGGAACGACGCCTACGCACATAAATGTTCGCATCGTCGGCGTAGCGCACGAAACGATGGCCTCGCCGCTCCAATTCACGATCGAGTTCGTGGTGCAGGATGTTCGACAACAACGGCGAGATAGCGCCGGCAACAATAGAGCAAACTCTCGGATAAAATGGGGGCTGTGCATTGTCATGGAGAGTTTTGCTGCGAGGTATGCGGGATGCCCCGGCGTCGAGATTGTTCTCGTCATTGAGGTCATCGCCCCCACTGACGGGAGAATTCAGTCATGAGCCGAAAACCGCGGATCTGGCGTATTCGTCTGGCTTTTGAGCCAAATCGATTCTCTTGTGAAGAGCTCGAGAGGGTCTACGAGCAGCTAAAACCGACAGAAACGCGGACCTCCTCAGAGTTGTCGCAATCCCGGTCCCCTGTGAAAAAGCATCGTACTGCCAAGCGAGGTGAGCAATGAGCCAGGCTGTGATGGTGGCGCTCTATGCCCGGGTATCCTCTGACCAACAGGCTAAACGCGGCACGATTGAAAGCCAGATTGCCGCGCTGATGGAGCGGATCGTGGCTGATGGCGCCCAAGTCGTTGAGGACATGCGCTTTATCGACGCTGGCGTCAGTGGCGCGACGCTGATTCGCCCACAATTGGAACGGCTCAGAGACCGCGCTGCACTTGGCTTGGTAGATCGTCTCTACGTCCTGTCCCCCCAGACCGGCTGTCACGAAAATATGCCCACCAGGCATTGCTGATGGAAGAACTATCGGCGTGCGGCGTACAGGTCGTATTCCTCAATCATGCCATCGTCGCGGCAAGCTTCATGGCGCCAAGCGGGGCAGTACCAGAGCCTGCGCGACAAGCCATTAGCTACTGATGCTCCTGTGCTACCACTCGGGTTGAACAGGATATTGGTTCCCGGGGAGGATTGCAGAAACTCAAGGCGCTTCAGGTTGTCTTTTTCTTTAATCGGATCAGTCGTTTATTTGCAACTAGTCTTATGCCTGAAGGCGAACGACGGTCAGGCGAGGCGTCTGGCATAAGGATGTGAATGAAAAGGCTCATTGTCGTGATTGCCGTACTGACATTGGCGGGTTGTATGACTAATGCAAGGACCCATGCGGTACGCGGGGTCAGTGGCGTCGAGATCGATTGCTCGGGGCTGGGATCGGGGTGGGAGAGGTGTCAAAAGCGAGCTGACAGGGAATGTAAGGGGGCAGGTTACAAGGTTGTGGCCAGGTCCGACGACGCCAAGGATGAAGATGAATACTTCTTTGGCTTCAATCCTGCGGGTTTATTGACACGGACCATGTTGGTTATCTGTAGGTGAGCTGGGTGCCGGGGCGCGGACGCTCATGCGGGGAGAGAATGCGGTAAATGCAATGGGCTGTTCAAAAT
>NZ_JBFUIC010000556.1:0-1802 GCF_056402075.1 Pseudomonas sp. P4_C3 | reverse complement strand
GTCCCGGCCAGATCCATTCCCACTATTGCCGGCAATGGTTGCCCCGCATGGGTCGCCTGCCCGGAGCGGATTTTTCCATCCAGCGGATTCACACCGCTGGCCCGGATCCTGACCAATACCTGCCCCGCCTGCGGCACCGGCCGTGCAACGCAAACCAAACGTAATGGCGCATTGGCCGAGTCGACCATCAGAGCGCGCATATTCAGTGAGTCAGTCATTTCGCCATGTCCCATCAGAAGTGAATACAGGATCAATCTTGCCTCGCCCTATTCATTCCGATAAGACGCCATATCGCTATAGTGATCATGCCGATACAGCATCAATGAGGAATCCCGTGGACAAACTCAATGCAATGGCGATTTTCGTGCGGGTGGTCGAACGGGGCAGTTTTTCCGCCGTTGCCCGGGAGTTGCAGACCAGCCAGCCGACCATCAGCAAAGTATTGCAAGCACTGGAAACCCGATTGGGCGGAAAGCTGATTGCCCGCAGCACCCGCAAGCTATCCCTGACGGACGAAGGTCAGCGCTATTACAACGAATGCCGGACCATCCTCGCCGCCGTGGATGCGGCAGAACATAGCTTCCAGTCCGGTCGGGAAAGGGTCGCCGGACCTCTGAAAATCGGCTCGTCGGTGAGTTTCGGGCGCCTGCAGATCGCACCCCGGTTGCCGGACTTTCTCAAACACTACCCTGACGTACAGATAGACCTGCAACTGAGCGATCAAAACCTGGATCTGGTCGGCGAAGGGCTGGACGTCACATTCCGGATCGGTGCCCTGAACGACAGTGGCCTGATCGCTCGCCATGTCGGCAGTACCCACCGTGTGACCGTCGCATCACCTGACTACCTCAGGCAAAACGGCCAACCGCAAACACCGCAGGAACTGGGCAGGCACAACTGCCTGATGTTCAACCTGCTGAGCAGTCAAAACCTGTGGGTGTACACAAAAGACGCCCAACGCCACGAAGTGCGGATCAAGGGCAATGCGCAGAGCAACAATTCCGAGGCGATCCGCGAAATGGTGCTGGGGGGATTGGGGATTGCGCTGTCACCGGTGTGGCTATTCAGCGAAGACCTGAGCGCCGGCCGGGTGAGCGCGATTTTGCAGGACTACAGTACGTTGTCGCTGCCAATTTATGCCGTATCCCTGGCGAATCGTCGCCAATCCGCCAGGGTCAAAGCCTTTGTCGACTATATGGCTCAGGCGCTGGAAAAAGCGCCTGAGCTGCACATAAACAAATAGCTACACAGGAACCAGTAGCTGTACCCGATCAGATAGCCGTAGTGCGAGTGTTCAGCCACTCAAGTGCAACCCCCTCGACCAACGGACTCAGACGCTCACGCACTTCGGCGTGGTAGGCGTTGAACCACTGTTTTTCCTCGTCCGACAGCAACGATGTTTCCAGGCAACGTGTGTCGATCGGGCACAGGGTCAGCGTTTCGAACTTCAGGAACTCGCCGAATTCGCTCTTGCCCGCCTCACGGTTCATCGCCAGGTTTTCGATCCGCACCCCCCAACGACCCGGACGATAGGTGCCCGGTTCAATGGACGTGATCATGCCGGGTTGCATCGCAGTTTGCGGTGCAGGCGCGGCCTGATAAGCGATGACTTGCGGACCTTCGTGGACGTTCAGGAAGTAACCGACGCCATGACCGGTGCCGTGACCGTAGTCGACACTTTCCGCCCAGATGGGCGCACGGGCGATGGCATCGAGCAGCGGCGACAGGATGCCTTTAGGGAACTGCGCGCGGGACAAGGCAATCACGCCCTTGAGCACGCGGGTGCAATCGCGCTTTTGCTC
>NZ_JBFUIC010000555.1:0-1817 GCF_056402075.1 Pseudomonas sp. P4_C3 | reverse complement strand
GTCCTTCGCTTCCTTGGCGTCCATTTCCGCATTGCGTTCGGCGACGCGCTTACGTTGCTCTTCGGTCAGTTCGACCTTGTTGGCGGTGTCGCGCAGCAGCATCAGACCACCAACGATCGAGCCGATGGCAACGACCAGAATCAGCCAGGCATACCAGGGCATAGGACTCTCCTTGAAAAGCGGGCGGGTCGACGAGGGTTCGCCAACCGATCGTGCATACCACTTTGAGTGATGGGGTTTCATCGCAGTTCCATCGCTATCACCCCCATTCTATGCCTGTTGTCCAAGGTTCACTCTAACGCTTTCAATGTCCGGTCAACATCGCATCCRCCGGTGCGTCGGCGCGCAATTGCGCGGTGAGCATGAAGTACACGAAACCTGCCACCATGAAGCCCAGGAAGATCAGGCCGATCAACGTGTTGAACCATGCCATCGCCACCAGGCACACCACTGCCAGCATCAGTGCAATGAACGGCACCAGCGGGTAGCAGGGGGCGCGGAAGGTGCGTTCCAGGTTCGGCTCGGTTTTACGCAGTTTGAACAGGCTGAGCATGCTCATGATGTACATCACGATGGCGCCGAACACGGCCATGGTGATCATTGCGGCGGTCAGCGTCATGCCGCCTAGGTTGATCAAGCCGTCGCTGTAGATGGCTGCAATGCCGATTACACCGCCGGCGATGATCGCCCGGTGCGGGGTTTGAAAACGTGACAGTCTGGCCAGGGACACCGGCAGGTAGCCGGCCCGGGCGAGGGCGAAGAACTGCCGCGAGTAGCCAAGGATGATCCCGTGAAAACTCGCCACTAGACCAAACAGGCCGATCCACACCAGCATGTGCAGCCAGCCCGAGCTTTCGCCGACCACGGTTTTCATTGCCTGTGGCAGCGGGTCGTTGATGTTCGACAGGGTGCGCCAGTCGCCGACGCCACCGGCGAAGAACATCACGCCCATCGCCAGCAGCACCAGGGTCAGAATACCGCTGATGTAAGCCTTGGGAATCGTGCGCTTCGGGTCCTTGGCTTCTTCGGCGGCCATGGCTGCGCCTTCGATGGCGAGGAAGAACCAGATGGCAAAGGGGATCGCCGCGAACATCCCGGCAATCGCCGGAGCATCGAACACGTCGGAACCGGCCCAGCCATTGAGGGCGAAGTTGCTGAAGCTGAACGCGGGGGCGACTACGCCCATGAACACCAGTAATTCGGCGACGGCCAACACGCAGACCACCAGTTCGAAGGTCGCTGCCAGTTTCACACCGAGGATATTGAGGCCCATGAACACGATGTAGGCACCGACTGCCGCGTGTTTCGGGTCAAGGGCTGGAAACTGGACATTGAGGTAGGCGCCGATGGCCAGGGCAATCGCCGGCGGGGCGAAGACGAATTCGATCAGTGTCGCCAGCCCGGCGATCAACCCGCCTTTTTCGCCAAAGGCGCGACGGCTGTAGGCAAAGGGACCGCCGGCGTGAGGAATGGCAGTGGTCAGCTCGGTGAAACTGAAGATGAAGCAGGTGTACATGGTGGCGACCAAAAATGAGGTCACCAGAAAGCCCAAAGTCCCGGCCACGCCCCAGCCATAACTCCAGCCGAAATACTCCCCGGAAATCACCAGCCCAACCGCAATGCCCCACAAGTGCAACGTGCCCAGCGTGGGTTTGAGTTGTGTGTTCATGTTTTTGCTCCCTGAGTGGTTTGGAAAGCTCGGGGGAGGCCAGTGCAGTGGGCGTGCCATTTCACGATGGTGCGTCGTAATAGGATGAAAGGCGTCGTATCGGGGATGTTCGCCACAGAATGCGCGAATTTTGTGCGTCAGTCAGGGG
>NZ_JBFUIC010000554.1:0-1821 GCF_056402075.1 Pseudomonas sp. P4_C3 | reverse complement strand
GACAAAATACTTCAAACCTTTATGAACAAGACACCAAATGGAAAATCCACTAAAAGAATACTGAGTGACTTCGGATTGATGGCTACCAAGGTTGAAAAATTTTCCTCTGACAATAAGGTCAGCTTTTTAATACATGTGCAGCCTGCCCCCGTCATTTCCTCCGAAGAAAATCCGGGCAAGTTTGGAGAGGCCGCTGCCAACGACGCCGTTTTCGAGTCGTCCAAGAATACCCTTCAAACGCAACGACGGAGAAACGGGCTAGTAGCATCTATTCAAAAATTTTTTCGATGACACCTGAAATCTCACTCACACAGCAATCCGAAATTTACCATGTTGAAAGCCAATTTAGATTTCAAACTGTCATTTATGACAGTAGCGACATTCAAAAACTGTTGTTAACGTTTAACTTAACCTCAGCAGCCAAGCGGTCACTTGTTTCACAGTAACCGACGCTGCCCCAAGGTCAGTAGCCTTTCGATGCAGTCTCGCAACTCACGCTACAGGTGCGTCCGATGCGTGACCGTTAATCGCGAGCGGCATAGAGCTGCCCATCCAAACGCGGGAGATAAGCATGACTTTTTCCGATCTGACCAAGTACCGCTACAGCACCTGCGCCGTTTCAATCTGTTTATGCATGGGCTGGCCCTTTCCCGCCCAAGCAGCCTGCACACTCACCCCCACCGCCGGTAACGACAATTTCGTGTGCGACAGCACCAACAGCGGGCCGCTGACCGATTTGTCGGGCAATAACTCCCTGACCTTCCCCGTCAATGGCACCGGCAGGATCAACGGCAACGTGACCTTCGGCGCGGGTACCGACACCGTGACCATGGCCTCGGGCATCGTGGCCGGCGCGGTGGATCAGGGCGACGCAGCGGACAGCTTCACGATCAGTGCCGGGCAAGTCACCGGGGAGGTCAGCCAGGGCAGTGGCATCGATAACTTCGTCATGTCTGGCGGGACCATTCAGTCCCTGGCCCAAGGCGACGGCCACGATACCTTCCTGATGACCGGCGGCACCATCGTCGGCGCCTTCGAGGATGGCGACATCGCCAAAATGACCGGCGGCACCATTGGCCGGGTCGACATGAAACTCGATAACAATATTTTCGATATGTCCGGGGGGCAGATCCTCGGCAACCTGGTGACCGGTTTAGGCACCGACACCATCATCGTTTCCGGTGGCCGTATCGGCGGCAACATCAGTGTCAGCAACGGCAACGACAGCATCACGGTTACCGGTGGGGAAGTCGTCGGCGAGATCCGCGCCGGCAATGGCGATGACAGCCTGGTGTGGGACGGTGGCGGGATCATCCACTCGCAAATTCTCCTTGAGGCGGGCAACGATAGCGCGACCTTGCGCAATCTCACCGAAAGCACCCTCACCCCGAGCCTCAATGGCGGGGTTGGCAATGACCTGCTGACCTTCGATCACACCACCTCGTCAGGCGCCACCCGCTACGTCAACTGGGAAACGGTCAACCTCGGCAACAGCTCGCGCTTTGATCTCGATGGCACTTTTCAATTGGGGGACAGCACCAGCGGCACGGGCGTGTTCAACGTCGATGGCAGCAGCACGCTGACGTCGGTGCAGGGCAGCATCGCGCCTTTGACTGCAGGTCGGCTCGTTACCTTGAACAACAGCGGGGTCATCGACCTCACCGGTGGCAACTCGCGCACCAATGACAGCCTGACGGTTGAAGGTAATTACGTGGGTAACGGCGGCCAGTTGCTGCTGCAAAGCGCCGTGGGCGATGACAGTTCTCCCAGCGACAAGCTGGTGGTCAACAACGGGACGCTGACCGGCAGCACCCTGATCAG
>NZ_JBFUIC010000553.1:0-1821 GCF_056402075.1 Pseudomonas sp. P4_C3 | reverse complement strand
TTCAGATCCGGCGCGCTGACGCGCAGCTTCTGGATCAGGTCGTGACCACTCATGCCCGGCAACGAGTTGTCGGTCAGTACCACGTCAGGAGCGAAAGCACCCAATTGCTCCAGTGCGTCTTCAGCCGAGTAGCAAACGGTCACCTCGAAGCCCTTGCGCTCCAGGTAAGTCTGAATATTCTCGGCGAGGATTTCGTCATCCTCGACCAACAGAATGCTGTGCTCCATATGCCCCTCCCGTTGCCACTTTGAAATTGAGACAAACACGGGTTCCTTCCTGCTCCCGGCTGGTCAGTTCGACCGAGCCGTCAAACCGCTCCATTATTCTCTTGACCAGGGCCAGGCCCACACCCAACCCACCTTGCTTGGTGGTGAAAAACGGCTTGAAGACCAGTTGTTGCTGTTGTTTGGACATGCCCTTGCCGGTGTCGGTCAGGGTCATGCTCAAGTCGCCGGGCACAGAGGAATCGATCTCGATCGTCAGCACGCCACCCTTGGGCATGGCTTCCAGTGCGTTGGCAAACAGGCTATTGAGTATTTGCGTGAGCAGCACCTGTTGGCTGACGACCGGTGGCACGCTGACAGGAGAGAAGCGCACTTCGACGTTCGAACGTTTGATCAGGGACTCAAAGGCACTCAAGGTGTCATCGAGGGCCAGCACCAGGTCGACCGTTTCACAGTCGTCATTCATCGGTCGTAACGACACCAGCAATTCACGGACCCAGCGCGACATGCGGTCGACCTGACTGATGATGTCGCCAATGTTTTTCTGTGCGGTCTGGCTGGCGATGCCTTGGGCCAGTTCGGCGCTGGAACGGATGTTCGCCAGTGGATTGCGCAGGCTGTGGGCGACCGCCGAGGACATTTCCCCCAAGGCGACAAAGGTTTCGTTGGCGATCAGCTGTTTCTGCTGGCTCTGCAGCTGTATCGCCGCGCGCCGGACGATCCAGAACAGCCCCAGGTAAATGACCGCCCCGCCGATCAGGGTGGCCAGCCAGATCGCCTTGAAGCCACGCTGGATGCGTTCCACCAGGTCCACCGGTTCCTTGTAGATCTCCACCATGGCAATCACTTTGCTTCTGTCGGCATTGAACATCGGAATGTAGTTCTCGACGAACAGGTATTCCGGTTCGCGCAGCAGGCGTTGCTCGGGGCGCTCCTCATCGATCTCGTGGTAGCGGGTGGACACCGGAGATTTCATTTCGAAAGATTCATCCAGCTCCTCGTCGTCTTCGATGCGTATGCCAATCAACTCGGAGTTTGTCGACCAGACCACGGTGCGGTCCTGGGCGTACACCGTCGCCAGCAGGATGTCCGGCAGATGCTCCACATGGTCGAGAAACTCAACGCGCGCGGCGGCCCGGGCTTCGGGGTTGATGTCGGAATCGGCATGGTCCATGCGTGGGTCGAGCATTTCGCCCATGGTTCTGCCCGGCGAAATCCTGGCATGACGGATTTCGGCCTCGCCAATGGTTTGAATGAACTGCGCAGTCAGCATCGAATCGCGCTCGATGCTTTCATCGACCACAAAGCGCGTGGAGATGTAACCCAGCCCCAGCGCCACCACGGCGATGATGAAAAAGCTTGCCAGGGAGAACCAGCGCAGCAAGTTGAACTGCGGCCGCCAACCCTTGCGCGGTACTGCCGGAGCCTGCGGCGCAGCTACTTTTTGTTGTTCCAGTATCTGCATGGCTTTGTCCTGAGTCTTTGAGATCGAGCCTTTCCAGCCGGGTATCAAGTCAGTGTAGGTAACATTGATAGCAATTGACTGGCCCACGTAACTATTTCGACGCTATTGCACCTGGGTCATGTCGGGTTGCGC
>NZ_JBFUIC010000552.1:0-1826 GCF_056402075.1 Pseudomonas sp. P4_C3 | reverse complement strand
GAGTAGGTCTGCGTTCGACATCGTGATTCCTCCGTGAAAGAAGTCAGCGTAGCAGGAGGGCTAACTGAGGGTGGGAGATAGAGTCACGGTGCGCACTCGGCTTTATCAGCTACCTTGAATGCTCAGCATTCACTGGGGAGCATGGAGCGTTTCACTCGGCCCTAACCCTATAGCGTCGGCACTCGTAATCTGCTGCAAGTGAGGGTCTATAAAAACCTAACACCGGCGAAGTGGTAGAAACCAAAGGCGGCAATCACAAAACGCTGAAAGAGTGGAAAGCAGAACACGGCTCCGCGACTGTTGAGTCCTGGCTGAGCAAGTGATTTTGGATTGAGTACAAACTAGGGCCCTCGCGGGCCCTTTTTATTGCTCGGAATTTATTCGGAGCCAATCTTTACTTGATCACTTATAAGCTGGGCAAGTATCCGCACCGGTTCGGTAAAGCTCTGTCTAGATCTGTGCACGAGCCCGATATCACGGTGGAAGGTGTGCTGTCCGAGATCGAGCGCTCGTACACCTACGGGCCATTCCTGATGGGTTGCTGTCTGCGGCACCAGCGCTACACCAACGCCATTGGCCACTAGCTTGATGATCGCCTCTAGTTCATCCAGCTCGCAAACCTCCCGCAAGGTGAAATGCATGTGCCGAAGGAAGCGATCCACCTGCCTGCCCCCGAAGGATGATCGGTCGTACCGAATGAATGGTTGGCTTGAAAGTAGTTCTGACCAATCTTCTCCCGGCACGTCGCGCGGAACGATCAGCCGGTAGGGCTCAAGCGCCAAGGTCGTCCAGCGTAGATCGCTTTGAAGCGAGAAGGGCGGGCGAATAATTGCCGCCATGTCGATTTCGCCGGCATCCACGAGGTTGACCAACTCCATCGATAGCCCCGGGATTACGCGGCTTCGGCATTGCGGGCATTGTTGGTGAAACTTGGCTAGTGCATCTGGAAGATAGGAGCGCTGTACGGAAGCGATAGCACCGATGTTCACCAGAACGCTCGCAGGAAGTCCGACCGTGGTGGAGCCCAGATTGTCGTAAAGCCGAAGCAGCTCTTGCGCTTGCAGGAGTATTTGATGGCCCATCCTGTTTAGGTGGGCTGAGCGTCCCTTCCTGTCGAATATCTCAAAGCCGAGCTCGGCCTCCAGACGCTGAATCTGGGCGCTCACCGCTGCTTGGGTGAGGCCGATTTTATTCCCGGCAGCGGCAAACGTACCTTCCCGTGCAACGGCGATGAGTGTTTTGAGTTCTTTAATCATTCACAAATATTAATTGTGTTTCTAAGAAAATTATATTGATTTTTTTACTTGGTTGGCCGCCCTACGATGTGCCCATCCCCCGGCAACTGCCCGAGCCTATCAGCCGATGTCGGTGGGACGGCGGAACTTGAAGCGTCGCGAAAAACCAACGGCCAGCCTTCATACGCTCCGTCCTTCACCAACAAAAAAACTGTATTGGAGTTCTGATGAGCCTCTCGCCTTTCCACCTCGCAATCCCCGTTTACAACCTCGCTGGCGCACGCACATTTTACGGCGAAGTGTTCGGGCTGGAAGAAGGTCGTTCCAGCAACCAGTGGGTCGACTTCAACTTTTATGGCCACCAACTGGTTATTCACGAACACCCAAAAACCGCTTCCCAGGAAAGCGTCCATAGCAACCCGGTAGACGGCCACGACGTACCTGTTCCGCACTTCGGCATCATCCTGGGCTGGGAAGAATGGGAGGCGCTGGCCGAGCGCTTGAAGTCTTTCGGCACGGAGTTTGTGATCGAACCCTACATTCGTTTCAAAGGGCAGGTCGGCGAGCAAGCCACCATGTTCTTGTTCGACC
>NZ_JBFUIC010000551.1:0-1829 GCF_056402075.1 Pseudomonas sp. P4_C3 | reverse complement strand
GTTGTACTTGGAAACGCGCTCTTCCCGCCAACTCGCCTGCAAAGCCCGGGCGCGGAGAGTCTGAGATTCACTCAAGGATGTCGGGATCAATACTTCCAGGCGCGACGGATTATCGGCATCGTAATAAATGCCCAGGTCATCGACGATCAGCGACAGCGGCGGCTCATCCGCGCCAAGGCCCACCGAACGCAAAAAACCATCCTCTACCGACAGCACAGGCAGACCGGCTTTTTGTGCTTCCCGTTGGGCAAACAGGGCGCTTGGCTTGCGACCCCACGCCAGCAACACATCGGCCTGAGTGACGTCACGAGTCGAACCAGGCAGTAATCGATAGTCGGGCAACAGGGCGGCAAGCGTGGCAACTTGCTGGGCGCCTTTAGACAGCACCAGCAAGCACGGTCGATTCAGGAGGTTTTTGTCCATGAAAAACAGCAGATGTCCGTAGGTGACGCACTCGCTTGCGAGACGCGCAAAAAATCCAAAGCGTCTCAGGCAACGCTCTTCGATAAGTGGGCGCGGATGATAATACAAAGCCGACAATTTATAACGATAAAAGTGGGAGATTGCCTACAAACATTGGGTGTTGCTCAGGGGAGGGGGCACTGCCGGCGCTGAGTAGTGCGGTATGACTATTGGCACCTGAAAGGCGAGGAGTCCTTGCGTATCCTCTGTGACAGTCGATCAAAAGGGGGCGACATTAAAAATTTCCAACCGGCAACTGCCATGTTCGAGGTCTCGGTGACACAGAAAAGTGACTATTTTTCCTGGGTTGATAGAACGTTAGTTTCCGTTAGGCTATTGAGTCGTTAACATACGCGCCACTTAAATCAAGGAACGATCGATTTCCCATGAATCACCTTCCAATTGCCAAAGAAGCGCTCAGCGCCCAGGCGCAAGCCATCAGCCAACTGGCAGAACGCCTGGACGGCGAATTCCAGCGTGCCGTTGAACTGATTCTCGGTTGCAAAGGCCGCGCAGCGGTCTGCGGTATGGGGAAATCGGGCTTGATCGGTCAGAAAATGGTCGCTACCTTCGCCTCCACCGGCACCCCGAGCCTGTTCCTGCACCCGGCTGAAGCCTTCCACGGCGACCTGGGCATGCTCAAGCCAATCGACGTGTTGATCCTGATTTCCTACAGCGGCGAAACCGAAGAAGTCATCAAGCTGATTCCGAGCCTGAAGTCCTTCGGCAACAAGATCATCGCCATGACCGGCAATGGTCAATCCACGCTGGCCAAGCACGCCGATATCTGGCTCGACATCTCGGTCGAGCGCGAGGTGTGCCCGAACAACCTGGCGCCAACCACCTCCACCCTGGCCACCATGGCAATGGGCGATGCCCTCGCGGTGGCCCTGATTGCCGCACTCGACTTCAAGCCAATGGACTTCGCCCGCTACCATCCCGGCGGCAGCCTCGGCCGCAAACTGCTCACCCGCGTCAGTGACGTGATGCACACCAACATCCCCAAAGTCAGTCGCGACACTTCGTTCCACGACTGCCTGCTGGTCATGACCTCCAGCCGCCTGGGCCTCGCCCTGGTTATGGACAACGACAAACTGGTCGGCATCGTTACCGACGGCGACCTGCGCCGGGCGCTGCTGAATAACCCGGGCGTGATCAACGAAAGCGTCGCCAGCTTCATGACCGCCAAACCGCATACCGTGAAAGCCACGGCGCAGTTGTGTGAGGCAGAAGCCTATATGCAGGATCACAAGATTCGGGCGTTGCCGGTGACGGCAGAGGGGAGTGATGAGGTGGTGGGGGTTGTGGAGATTTTTGATTGATCGAGTTGGACTTTCGTTTGTTGGATAGTCGATTGATCTAAAAAC
>NZ_JBFUIC010000550.1:0-1833 GCF_056402075.1 Pseudomonas sp. P4_C3 | reverse complement strand
CGTAATGCCGCACCGGCCCGAAAACGACGGACCGCGCTGGCGGACGGATTGGATGGGGATAGGAAAACCGAGGTGGCAGTCGGGAAACGCAGGTGAACCCTTCGATCAGCGCGATCAGAGATCGCTGGATCGAAGGGTTTGGCGAATTAACAAAATTTCGGATGAAGAAGCAGTACCCCGAAGTCACGCGACTGAGCCGAGTATAATACGCAACATAATCATCGCCCAACATCACTACCACACATCAACTAAAAACGACACTAAACACAATACCTCTATGGCAACATCAAATCAAAACACTAATTCCAAGCACTTAGACACCAACCGTGAAAAACAACGAGAAACCTATCAAATCTAACACTAAAAACAATCAAAAATAGATATGAGAAAAGTTGCCTACATAGACCGCAAGCAACTCAAAATCTCACAATTAAATGACTTTTACTTACTGTTAGATGTGCCTCCCGTAGGTACACTCGGTGGAGTATCTGCCCTGTTTCCAATATGATCGTTAGCTGCATCATGTTTTGATTGTGGCGAGCCTTCAGACTTCTTTTCCGCATGACCCTCAGCAGCATCAATCTTAGATGGTGGAGCAACGTCCGGCGCCTTATCAACCTTAGAGTTATCTGTGTTGGACTTAGCAGGTGGCAAAATTTCGGTACTTTTAATAGCGATCTCTGTCTCTTTCAGCGAATTCAACTTTCCTTCGCCTGCCTGAGAACTTCCATTCCCCTCTGCCTTGCCGATGGATTCAACGACCGGAGCCTTTATTGGTGTAGAGGGCGATGAAGATTTTAGTTCTACACCGCCCATGCACGCTATGAGCAGCGCAGTCAAGGTCAAAGCGACCATCACCGACTTATAAAAAAACTCAATTTTACCATCTGAGTGTAGTTTTCCAGTGGTCTTAAGCTTGGGGTGGCTTACTATCAATCCCGCAAAAAATTTCGCGAACCCCCGAGGCTCATACGGACTTTCATCACCAATAACCTTCGTGAGATTTAATTCAGGAACAGTTCCAATTCCGAGCTGCTCAATCACTATTCCTTGTTTAACAGCACCAATCAGCAACCGGTGATACCAGTATCTGTCCATAAAATAGAACAGATAAGTACCAAGCACACCAAACAAAGGCACGACCACAGCAAATTGGATAACCAGGCGCCCAGCCTCCAGCCCAATTTTCTTATCTAATAAAAAACCAAGAGAAGCAAAAAGCGCTAGGATGATAGTTACAAACATCCCACGAATACGCATCCCTATGTCGTTGAAATGAATCTGAACGTCTATAACGGCCTTCCAGACCTCAATAATTTCTGCTTCCCTTTCCCGTGACATATTTATCCCCGTACACCAACAAAAGATTTAAAGTCAAAAATCGACAGAAGCTCCGCAAACCCTTCATTCAAGACAAAGCTTGGCGAAACGTGTTCACGCTCCCTAATCTTCTGCTCTCGTTCAACCTCCGCTGGCGTCCAATGCGTTACCTCTTGGAGCAACTTATACTCATCGCGCTTATGTGCTACGCCGTATTTCGCCCAAACGCTATCAATTCCGCAATCATTGGCCATGGCGATGTCCTTCATCAAGCTATCGCCAATGTAGACACACTCTGAGGTTTTCAAGCTCAAATCCGCCACTATCCACTGCAGCACATCGACATCAGGTTTTTTTGAGCCCTTAGGCGTGTGATGTTGGATGGTGGACTTCAATACATAATGTTCAGCAGGATAGCGTCTGGTCTCCCCAACATTATCAGGAACAATATGATCCTCAGGACAGAATATGTAGTCAAAAACACCATCTAGCCCTAGTTTTCTAACCCTATAG
>NZ_JBFUIC010000549.1:0-1836 GCF_056402075.1 Pseudomonas sp. P4_C3 | reverse complement strand
GCCAGAGTTGCGTCCTGCGGCACCTTCCCCAATGATCGTGGCCTCAAGCAGGGCGACAGTGGTCGTGGGGTCGATTTGCGAAATTCTGCGGGCAGCGGAAAGGCCCGCAAAGCCTGCGCCAATGATTGCAATATCGACTGTAATTGCCTTTTGAAGGGGAAACGTCGGCGTTCGCCGGTCCAGCAGCTCAACCCAACCGGAGGCTGTGGTCAGTTTCGGTAATTTTGAAGCGACGAACATGGTGTTCCCCTTGCTCAGGACGCTGCGGCTTCGAGTTCTACCAGTTGCCCTAGCGCGTCGCGTAACACTCTGGTCCGCTCGGCAGACAGGGGAGTCAGGGGACGCCGGGGTTGGCCGGCGCCGTATCCGGTGATGTTGGCGCCGGCATAAACGGATTGAACGTAGTCGCCCTCCCAAATCAGCGACATCACGGGTTCAAGCAGCATCCAGATTTCCCGAGCCTCATCCCAACGATGTTGGGTGGCGGCTTTTACCAGCGCGACGCAGGTCTTGGGAGCCATGTTCGCACCGCCCCAGATGAGCCCTGCACAGCCAGCAAAGAGCGCATAGGGAACCAAAGGGTCAGCGCCATTCATGACAGGCAACCCGGTGCGGATCAGTGAGGCTTGTTTGCCGAGATCGCCGCTGCTGTCCTTGACGCCTGAAAAACCAGGGATCAGGCACAGTTTGCGGTGAAGATCCGGAGTGACTTCGACGCCGACCGCTTGAGGTACGTTGTAGCCGATGATCGGCAAGCCGGCCTTCGCTACGGCTGAGTAAAAATGGATCACACCCTCGTCGTCGGTAGGGCCTTCAAAAAAAGGCGGCAATACCATGACCCCATCAGCACCACATTCAGCGGCGTGTAACGTCCGCTCTACGACATCGTCTACCAGCAGGGCCGAGGTCTGGACGATAATCTTGGTGCGGCCGCGTATTACCTTCGATCCAAAGGCCACCAACTCCCTGGATTCCTCCTTGGAAAGATAGACATGCATGCCGGTGCCTGAACTCAGGACGAATCCATTTACTCCCGCACTGATGTAGCGCTCAAGAAGGGTTTCAAAGCGTGCGAAGTCGATCTTCCCGTCGGTGTCGAACGGGGTAGTCACCGCAAGGTTGACGCCTGGGAAAGCAAAATCACTCATCTTCTGAACCTCTCCGTGGGGGGATAACGCTGAAGCAATTCTTATTGGGTCTCTCCAGGATGAAGTGGAGAGATATCGCGCCTGAAAAGATTCGGTTAATTACGAAGTATTCGAGCTGTTGTACTGACAAAAACCAGCAGAACAATCAGGCAGCCCAAAGCGAATGACAAGGTGCTTAGATGGGCGACTGCCCCAATAAATACGGGACCTATCAGAATGCCCGCGTAGCCCATCGAGATGACAGCGGGGATGGCAACCGCCTGTGGCATGCGTTGTTGCCGGCCTACAGCGGTAAAGATCACTGGGACAATGTTCGAGCAGCCAGCCCCGACCAGGGCATAGCCGACCAGGGACGCGGGCCAGCCATCGATTCCAAGCGACACGAGCATGCCTGCGGCTGCGCAGAGCCCGCCTAGCGCAACTACGCGCACGCCGCCTAGTTTGCTGACGATGGCGTCTCCCGTCAGGCGGCCCACCGTCATTGCAGCGGCGAAGGATGCGTAGCCCAAACCGGCGATGCTCGGCTCTAACCCTCGATTCGAGACAAGGAAGACCGCGCTCCAGTCAAGCATTGCACCTTCAGTGAGGAATACGATGAAACAGAGCGTCCCTAAAAACAGCACGATACCCCTGGGCACCGCGAACAATGGCCCGCCCCGTTCAGTGCCATAAGTCAGCAAAGCAGGTG
>NZ_JBFUIC010000548.1:0-1841 GCF_056402075.1 Pseudomonas sp. P4_C3 | reverse complement strand
GATCGCGCCACCGTTGATCACCAGGTCGGTGACGGCGCCGAGCGCTTCCATATGCAAGTGCAGGGCAACCGTAGGGAACTCTTCGCGAAAGGATTTGAGTGCATCCACCACGCGTTCGGGGGGCAGCATGACATCGAGCACCACGTGGACTTCGGCTTCGAGCCCCTGAAGCAAGCCTTTGACCTTGGCGCGTAGTCCATGGATGCCGTTGGCAATGGTCCTGGCTTCGGCCAACACGGTGCGACCGGCATCGGTGAGCCGGGGTTTGCGGGTTGTCTGGCGGTCGAATAGCGACACACCGAGCTGCATTTCAAGGTTGGCGATCGAGTAGCTGATGACCGAAGTGGCGCGGTGCAGTTTTCTGGCCGCCGCCGCAAAACTGCCGACTTCCACGACCGTCAGGAACACGCGCAGTTGGTCCAGTGTCGGTGTGCCCGGGTCAGAGATCATGTCTGTTTCCTTGAATCAGACGTCGCTTGGCAAGTTGCACGATTGAACTCCTTTGCCGGTTACGTAGGTCTGCTTTTCTAATTTATCGAATCTAATGATCTAAATTAGTCGGCTATTCAGATTAGCTGACGAAGAGCAATATTTCCTCACCCGGGCGGTTCTTGTCGAATCGCACCCAATTCAAGGAAATACCCCATGACGACTTCGGCAAACATCGCTCAAACAACCGCCTCTGAACAAAGCCGTTCCGACGTGACCCAATCCTCGGCATCGTTGATCGGCCGCGTACTGCTCAGCGCAATCTTCATCCTTTCCGGTTTCTCGAAACTGGCCGCTCCCGCGATGATGGTTGGCTACATCAGCTCGGTCGGGCTTCCGCTTCCACAATTGGCGCTGGCGCTGGCGATCATTGTCGAGATCGGCGGTGGCCTGGCATTGATCGCTGGTTATCGCACCCGCACCGTTGCCGCCGTCCTGGCAGTGTTCAGCGTGTTTACCGCACTGGCGTTCCATAACGCACTGGGCGATCAGAACCAGTTCATCCACTTCTTCAAGAACATCGCGATGGCCGGTGGCCTGCTGCAGGTCGTGGCCTTTGGTGCCGGTCGCTTCAGCCTCGACGCGCGCCGTCGTTGATCCCCCCGCGCTGCGAAGGCTGGTCCCTCGCAGCGCAATGCTTTTCTCCCTTCCTTTTCAAAAGTCGAGACCTCCATGAATGCCATATGTTTGTACAAATACGGCAGTCCTGAAGTTTGGTTCTTCACGGAATTCCGGGAAACTGTAGGAGCGAGCTTGCTCGCGATGGACTCAAGACCGCCGCGTTTAAACAGAAAATACGCGTTATCGTTAACGACCTTCGCTGGCAAGCCAGCTCCTACAAGACYGCGTCCTGGTYGAAAATGAAGTGACTTCCCGGGGARCTGTAGGAGYCGGCTTGCCGGCGATGGACTCAAGGACGCCGCRTTTATCCGGTTYACWCGCGTTATCGTTATCGACCATCGCTGCGATGCGGCGACCCGACAAGCCAGCTCCTACAGGGGAGCGTGCCCACGCTTTTTTTGCGGTGGACTGCTGCCGTTGCGCCTGCCTGAAGGTCAGTTCGGGCATGCCGATATCGCCCTGAATCGGGTCAACAAGCTGTACGGTATCGAGCGGAGATTTAAAAGAAGTTGGCGATGAACATCGCCGCGAAGGTCGACAGCAGAACAACCTGTCGCTGTTGCTGCAGTTGCAGGCGTGGCTGGTGAAGATCCAGCCACGCGTGACGAGGCTAACGCACTGCGCAAATGGCTTGCGTCGCTTGGTTAGCCTGCAGGTGCATCATCAATAAATATCTTTTGACAGCAGGGTGAACGGTGTCTTCACCAGGATTTTCACATCCAGCCACAACG
>NZ_JBFUIC010000547.1:0-1847 GCF_056402075.1 Pseudomonas sp. P4_C3 | reverse complement strand
GAAGAAGTAGAATCCAAGATCATCAGCGTTGACCGCAAGAGCCGTGTAATTCAGCTCTCGATCAAGTCGAAAGACGTTGAAGACGAGAAAGAAGCAATCCAGAGCCTGCGCGACAAGCCAGTAGCTACTGACGCTCCTGTGGCCACCACTCTGGGTGACCTGCTGCGTGCACAAATGGAAAAACAGAACTAAGTTCTGGCTTTCTGTAAAAAAGGGCGACTTCGGTCGCCCTTTTTTGTGCCTGGATTTTACCTGGGCTGAACAGAATATTGGCCTGCCGGGGTTTGTTGATGAAATCCAGGGCTCCTCAGGTTGTCTCTTTCTTGGTCGAATCAGTCGTTTATTTGCAGCTAGCCTTATGCCTGAAAGTAAGTGATGGTCAGGCGAGATACCTGGCAGGAGAACGATGGGGTAACTGCTGCACTGTTCAAAATCCTCCGGGTGTGCTGAGGCGCTGTGAAGCGCTGATCTGGTTGCTTGAAAAAGAAGGGGGGGCTATGACTAGGTCGGAGTTGATCGAGCGAATTGTTACCCGTCAGGGGCTGCTCTCATCCAGGGATGTGGAGCAGGCCATCAAGATCTTGCTTGAACAAATGTCCCAATGCCTGGCCACCGGCGATCGTATCGAGATCCGTGGGTTTGGCAGTTTCTCTCTGCGCTATCGCTCCCCGAGGGTGGGGCGCAATYCGAAAACCGGTCRGTCTCAGYCTCGATGGCAAGTTCGTTCCGCATTTCAAGCYSGGYAAGGARTTGCGTGATCGGSTGAATGAGGATGAGGAGGGTTGCAGTGACGATTAGTTGGTGAGACAGCAGCCGCTTCAAGCGATTCGTGATCACAGGGTTTGTGTTGTTTGTATCAATTCCATGCCTGCTCTTCGTGCTGGAAAACCAGCAGTTTGTTGTCATCTCCTTTTTAGGTTTTTCTTCACCACAGCTTCAGTTGTCGATTTTTGGCGTTGTTTCATTCTTGGTCGGAATGATTGTGGGGGGGGCGGTGTTGTGTCTGCTTATGCCTTGAGGGTCAGAAGCAGGGGCGGTAAGTTGAACATTGATTTTATTGGAATTTGTTTCTGGTGTTCAGCAGAGGCAATGATGCGGTATCCTGCGCGCGTTCGTTGAGACGGGAATTCATTGCTGTTTGCGCTTTAGTTGTTAAGGTTTTCTGGCGTAAATGTAGTCGCAATGACAACCTGCAGACAATGTGGTATTGGGTGTTGACGGTCAAGATCAGGGCGACGTCTCTTGGGAGTCGATGGACGATTACATCGAAGAAATTCGTAGGTGGGATGTTTCTCAGTACTTGCCGGATGATCTGCTCGTAAATATCGAGCGTGGTGCCATGAGCGCGAGCCTCGAAGCCCGGGCACCCTTGCTTGATCATCGAGTCGCGGAACTGGCGTTTTTTTGTCTTCAGAGCAGTTGATCAAAAGTGGCGTCGGGAAGTGGCCGCTTCGCGAACTGCTTAAGAGATACGTACCTACCTCGTTCTTCGATAGGCCAAAGGCGGGCTTCTCTATTCCACTGGCGCAATGGTGCGTGGACCACTGAGAGAGTGGGCAGAGGACTTGCTGGCTGAGAAGCGAATCAGGAGTGAGGGCTATTTCGATTGTCAGAAAATTCGCTCAGCGTGGCTCCAGCATCAAAACGGAACGTACGATCGTAGTCTTCATTTGTGGAATATTCTGATGTTCCAATCCTGGCTTGATAAAAATAGTCGCTAATTCAGATTGAGCAAAAGGTTTTCCATGAAGATAGTTTTCAATGCGCTCTCTGCCCGCTTGGGTGGAGGTCAGACATATCTGATTAATCCTTTTCAGTTCGTACCCTTCGACGGGGATCTTGATATC
>NZ_JBFUIC010000546.1:0-1848 GCF_056402075.1 Pseudomonas sp. P4_C3 | reverse complement strand
TTGTCTCTTCAACAAGAATTCGTTGGGTACCGATACAATTTTGCCCGGCAGCCCAAAAAGCGCCTGATACACAGGACTCAACGGCTTCATTCAGATCACAATCGCCCATGACGATAACCGGGGCATTGCCCCCCAAATCCATCGCCAGTTTTTTAAGGCCTGCATTGCGAGAGATCTGCTCACCGGTAACAAAACCGCCCGTGAAGGAAACCATACGTACCGCTCTATGAGCGACCAGTGCCTTGCCCAGCGCAGCCCCCCCAGTTGCAATGGACACGATCGCAGGAGGGAGACCCGCAGCGTTCAGGCAGGCCACCAGCTTAATGGCAGATAACGGAGAGAGCTCAGAGGGTTTGAGTACAACAGCATTACCGCCAGCGATCGCAGGCCCCAACTTGTGAGCGACCAAGTTGAGTGGGTCGTTGTATGGGGTAATTGCAACAATTACACCCAAAGGCTCCCGAGTAAACCATCCCTGACGGGACTCAGATCCTACATAGGAGTCAAACGGAATCACTTCGCCAGCATTACGCTTGGCCTCCTCAGCGGACAGTTTCAGCGTATTGACGCAGCGTAAAACCTCCTTTCTCGCCTGCTTGATCGTTTTTCCCGACTCGGCAACAATCAGACTGGCAAACGCCTCCTTGTCGCTCTCGACCAAAGCAGCGGTTTTTTCCAGTATGCGAGCACGTTCGTGCCTTGGAAGTTCTTTGGCAATCAGCGCACCAAGCTTCGCCGTATCAATGATCGCAGTGGCAAATGAAGCGGGTATGTCCGTCACCTCTCCAACTGCAGCGCCATCATACGGACTCAAAACTGTTATGGCTTTATAATCAACAGCGAGCGAAAGACTCAAGCTATTCATGATCACTTACCTATCTTAGTTTTGTTCTTGTGAATGCTGACGATATCCGAGAGTAAGGCGAATGCTGTTTCAAACCGACCTGCACCCGCTCCGACAACCGTTACCGGACCCAGAACATTTGTATTAAATGTAATTGCATTCGTTGCACCACTCACACCGGCCAGTGCGTCCCCCTGAGGCAACAATTGAGGACTAACAGATGCAGTGATGGAGCCATTGCTCATTTTTTCCGCGCTGCCAATTAGTTTCCACCGGGCATTGGCTTTCGTTGCTTCGGCGATATCTTTTGACGTGATCCCCGAGATGCCTTTGCAAAGGACATCGCTCGGAGTCAACTTCGCCCCCAGAAGCTCATTCGCCAAAATGACTACTTTAAGACGAACATCATGCCCTTCCACGTCTGCGGTGGGGTCAGCTTCTGCGTAACCGAGTTCCTGAGCCTTGGCGACTGCATCAGAGAAGTCGAGACCTTCTTCCATGCTAGAAAGTACGAAATTGGACGTACCATTCAAGATGCCCTTAAACCCGCTGATTTCCGAGCCGGCCAGCGACTCTTTAGCCAGACGAATGACGGGGGTGCCGCTCATTACCGAGCCTTCAAACTCGAATTGGGCACCGGTGCTTCTGGCCAATGCTTTCAAGCTTTCAGCGTGCAACGCCACCGGCCCTTTGTTGGTGGTGACCACACTGATACCTTTTTCCAGAGCCCAGCGACAGAACGTCGTAGCTGGCTCTCCGTCTACAGGGTTGGTGAACGTCGCCTCGGCGATAAGATCGGCCCCCGAGAAACGGATAACCGTCTCATTGGCAGGCTCAGCACTGCCCGCTGGCAATGTTCTAAACCCCCCTTTTACAGCAGGAACTGCGGCCAATTCGTGGGCATCCAACCCGTTCTTGTTGATGATGGAGCCAAAGTAAAGATCACTGACACCAACAATTTTTAGCTTAAAACCAAATTCATTAGCCCAGTGCTCATTCTTATC
>NZ_JBFUIC010000545.1:0-1851 GCF_056402075.1 Pseudomonas sp. P4_C3 | reverse complement strand
CAGTCTTCAGTGGTACGTCTATTGGGATTCGCGCCAACCTATCGATGAAAACCTCCCGGATTTCGCGCTACTCGGTACCGATGAGTCCGACGACAACTTCGCAGCGTCCCGCCAAGGTCTTCCCAACTATGGGCAAGATCGCGAAGCAATGCGTGCTGGTCGGAGCTGGACAGGTGTTCCGGGCGTTATTTTTGAGGATTATGCCGTTGCGGAGAGCATTCCCATCGTCGATCGGACACGGGAGTTTCTGGGTAGCGGGGATCTCGCAATTGTCCGTTTACGGCGTGAATTGATGGAGCGGATCCGCCAATCGGAAGCCAATGAAGACAGCATCCAGGCGCAAGCGAGCGATTACCGTTCATTGAGGGCGTTGGCTGACATGATTCCTGTTGGGACCGTCATTCAGGACTACACGGAGCAGGTGCGTCAAGAACGCAGAATGACTTATCTCTGAGCCCGTTAGGCCGTCAGATTGATGAGCTGGCGGCCGAACGCTCCAATAACAATCCATGGTTCGGGCTAGGTTGCGAAATGCCAAACACATTCCAGGTGTACATCAAATCAGTCACCCATGAGGCAGATGGGGTACTGGCGTATGAGCTAAAAGGGCTGGAGGGCGTGACGCTTCCTGCATTTACTCCGGGGGCCCACATTGACGTCATTGCGGAGGCTATTCCTCTGCGCAGTTACTCCTTGCTAAACGAACCGTCCGAGAGAAATCGTTACGTCATAGCGGTAGCCAAAGACCCTAAAAGTCGTGGTGGATCGATCATGATTCACGAACGCTTGCGTCCCGGGGACAGGTTGCAGGTCAGTGAGCCCAGAAATCTGTTCCCCCTCTCTGAAGGCGAGCATCGTTCTGTGCTGATCGCGGGTGGGATAGGGGTTACGCCGCTTTGGTGTATGGCGCAGCATTTGAATAACGAAAACATGGACTGGGAGCTGCATTACTTCGCTCGCAGTGYTAACCACGCCGCGTTGATCGACGCGATGCAAGGTCACATCACCCAGGACAAGGTCCAGTTGCTGTTGGGGTACGACGTCGAGGCTACCGTCGCTCACATCCAGGAGGTTTTCCGTGGTGATGATGGAACCCGGCATTACTATTGTTGCGGGCCTGCGGGGATGATTCAGGCCTATTCTCAGCAAGCAAAGGCGCTTTCCATCGCTGATAGCAGAGTTCACTTCGAGAGCTTTATACCGCTGCAGGAAGCCGCGACATCGGGTGGGTATGAGATCGTACTGGCGAAGACCGGGAAGACCCTCAAGATGGAGCAGGGTAAAAGCATGCTCGATGCGCTGATTGAAAACGGTGTAGAGGTGATGCATTCCTGTCGCGAAGGCATCTGTGGTGCTTGTGAGGTGCGGGTGCTGGAGGGCACGCCAGACCATCGCGATTCAATTCTCAGCGAGGCGGAAAAGCAGGCGGGCAAGACTGTCTTTGTTTGCTGCTCAGGAAGCAAGACGCCTCGTATGGTGTTAGACCTGTAATACCCGTCCTCTGGCGGGTTTATCAAGCATGGGTAGGCTCGTTGACAAAACGATACGTATAGTTTTATATATGGGTACTTTCAACGAGAACAAAAAATGTCCAACGACTCTCTGCGTGTGATGTGGTTTGTCCCTCCTGCCATTGCGGTAGCAGCCTCGTGGCAAATGCCGGCAGATTTGCGCCTCGAGTCTTCGATGACTCAATCGTCTGATGAGCAGTACTCGTCACTGTGTGCAGGAGAGGTCGACGCGGTCGTAACGTCGATCGACAACGTTCTGCACTGGAACCGCCGGCAAGGTCCACAAGACTTCGTGGTGATTGCTCAGATTGAAACCACCACGCCGTTACAACTGGTCGGC
>NZ_JBFUIC010000544.1:0-1858 GCF_056402075.1 Pseudomonas sp. P4_C3 | reverse complement strand
CAGTCGGGGGCGTCCAAGGATGCAGTGTTCTTCAAGATTCTCAGGTACTTAACTGCGTCAGCCGTACTTGCTCGCTATAACGAAAATACCGATGAAGTAATCGGAATAGTTAAATCTCCAACTGCGCCCAATATTTCAACACATGGTCAGTGGGAACTTCCAAAGTTCCGCGGTCTCGATTTTGACAAGGAGGTTTTTCAGGTTGGAGGAAATCATTACGCTTCATGGGTGTTTAAGGGGAAGGATATTGACGATGTGGATCCACGAAGCTGGCGAGAAATTCTCAACGAGATCCTCGCCGAGTGTGGACTTGAACACAAGCTACAGAGCATTAACGCAATACTTGCAACAGCTTTCAACAAAAGTAAAACACATGACGAGTCTGAAATATGCGGAACAATTATCCGCTCATTCTCTACCCGATCAGAACTTCGTGACTTTCACTCCCACCCACTCTTTGAACAATACGTAGTGAAGAGAGTAAAAGAACTAAAAGATCGGCAATAGACTAGTCAGTTACATGGTAGTGCCTCAGCCATCTTAGCCCTCAGCTCCTAGGGGATATCTGCGTTTGCAATGAGCGTCTGTGGGGCTGGGGGTTGGTCCAGATGTGCGCGTTGGGATACCCTGCCTCATCGCCAGAGGAAGGCCCGGAGTGGGTTCTCGTTGTATGCCTCGGGTGGCCTCCTAGTAGGTGCATATGATGGCTGCTATTGGCCCAGAGTGTGTAAAAACGCTAGATCCCGTTTCGATCTTCAAGGCTGAGCGGCTGTCCGGCTTCGTAGCCTGATCAAGGCACGATGTCCCTTCCTGATGAGCTAAACCGCCCCAGCAACGCGCCAGATCATCGGGACACGTAAAAACAGGCCGGTTTTTAGGCCGTTAGCGCCTTCATCAAGTGATGGGTACCGATGATTTTCATGACCCGTTTCAAGTTGTAGGCGAGCACATTCAAGCTCATCTCCGCGCTCACCCCGGCCAGCTTTCGCGTCAGGAAGTGCGTTGCACCCATCCATTGTTTGAGCGTCCCGAAGGGATGCTCAACAGTCCGTTTTCGGACTCGCATCATCTCTGGTGCTTTGCTCAGCCGAAGCTGCATCTCCTCCAATACGTCTTCATGCTCCCAGCGTCGAACTCGTCGTTCCGTGCTCGGTGTGCACTGCAATTTCAACGCGCAGCCCTGGCATTTCGAACTCCAGTAACGATGCAACTTCAGGCCTTTTTCAACGTAGGAGTAGTGCCAGATCAGCGCCTCTCCAGCCGGGCAAATGTATTCGTTTTTTGCCGCGTCATAGACGAAGGCATCGTTATTGAAACGCCCGTCAGCCTTGGCTCCAGAGGTCATCGGTTTGGGCACATAGGCGGTGATGCCGGCATAGTGACAAGCCAGGATTTGTTCGCTTTTGAAATAACCTCGGTCCGCCACCACCGACAACGTTTCTGACGCTATCGCCTCGCGGGCCTGCTTGGCCATTGAACTGAGTTGATCGCGGTCGGAACCGACGTTAGTCACCTCATGTGCAACGATCAAATGGTGCTGCGTATCGACCGCTGTCTGCACGTTGTAGCCGACGATTCCTGCGCCGCGCGTCATCATGGAACGGGCGTCTGGATCGGTCAGTGAGACCTGTTTATCCGGCGACTCATTGAGCTGGCTTTCGATAGCCTGAAGCTCCTTCATTTGAGTTTTGAGCTCGGCGATTTTCTCTTCCAGCCGCGCGGCGCTGAGCTCGGAAGCTGTTGGTTCTTGCCGATCGGCAGCATCGAGTGCCGCCAGGTAACGATTGATACTCGATTCAATTTCTTCCATGCGCCGCTTCAGTTTGGCGCTGGTGAAATTGCGGTCGCGGTTGTTGAC
>NZ_JBFUIC010000543.1:0-1858 GCF_056402075.1 Pseudomonas sp. P4_C3 | reverse complement strand
GGGTTAGCCGATGCTGATCGCCGGCAGCGTGGTCAAGGTCACGCTCTGTTGTTTGCGTGGTGCGAGGATTTCCGCCTCGCCATCCACCACCAGTTCATCGCGCTGGTTGAACACGCGCGTGGCAATGCGTACGCGAAATTTCGGCAGTTTTTCCAGGATTTCCAGGCGCACGGTCAGGGTGTCGCCGATCTTTACCGGTTTCTGAAAGCTCATTTGCTGGCCGATGTAGATGGTCCCCGGTCCAGGCAATTCGCAGGCGACCGCTGCGCTGATCAACGCGCCGCTGAACATGCCGTGGGCGATGCGCTCCTTGAACATGGTGCTGGCGGCGTAGTCGGCATCCAGGTGCACCGGGTTGTGATCGCCGGACATCGCGGCGAACAACTGGATGTCGCGCTCTTCGACGGTCTTGCTGAAACTGGCGGTCTGGCCGACTTCGAGGGCTTCGTAAGGGGTGTTGGTAACCTGGGTMATCTGTCTCGATTCCTGTGACGAATAAGAAAATTCACAAAACGTTATTCGGATCGGTGCGGCCGAGGAGTGCTCAAGGCCTGTGCGATCCAGTTCAGCACATCGGCGATGATTTCATCGCGGTTGCTCTCATTGAACAGTTCGTGCCGCGCCTGCGGGTAAACGGTCAGTTGCAGGTGCTGGCTGCCGGCCGCCCGCAACGCGTCGGCAAGATCCTTGAGACGTTTGCCTTCGCTCACCGGATCACATTCACCGCCAATCACCAGCAACGGCAGGCCCGGGTCGATCTGGGCGAGATTGGACGCTTTGCTGATTTGCTGCAAGCCACCGAGCAAATCGATCCACAGTTGATTGGTGCAGCGAAAACCACAGAGCGGGTCGTTGACGTACAGATCGACCTGCGCCGGATCACGGCTGAGCCAGTCGAACGGCGTGCGTGCCGGTGTGAATTTGTTGTTGAACGAGCCGAACGACAGCCATTCGATCAAGGCGCTGCGGCCTTTGCGGCCCTGGCGCAGGCGTTCGAAACGGGCGATTTGCCGTGCCGCGCGATAAAGCGCCACAGGCTGGAAGTTCGAGCCGCTGAGGATTGCCCCGTGCAGGCTGGCACTGTGGTGCAGCAGATAGGCCTGGGCGATGTAACTGCCCATGCTGTGACCGAGCAGCACGATCGGGACGCCAGGGTACTGCTGGCCGATGTGCTGGTTGAGGCAGGCCAGGTCGCTCACGACCTTGCACCAGCCATCGTCATCGGCGAAATGTCCGAGCGTCCCGTTTTCGGCAGTTTTGCCATGTCCACGCACGTCCGGCGCGCACACGCCATAGCCCTGATCACAGAGCTTTTGCGCAAGGGGGCCGTAGCGACCGCTGTGTTCGGCCATGCCGTGGGCCAGCAGAATCATTGCCTTGAGGCTGCCGTCGGGAAGCCACTGGTTGACGAAGAGGCGGCTGTGGTCGCTCGTGGTCAGCCAGAAAGTGTCATGGATCATGGCGGTTCCTTTGCATGAGGCTRCCTGGTCGCAAACAGCTCGTTGCAGTTTATAGCGCATCCTTGGCTGGGCGTCTGATCAGCCTACGCCACGGCAAGAAGATTCATACGATCAATGACGACTGTGGGCATATTTGCCTGCTACGTCATAACTGCTAGTGTCCGTGAAGCTCCGCTTTTTGCATTTTTTTTGAAAAGTGACAGAAAAGTGGCCCCGGATAGATTCAGGTAAAGAGGACAACAACAATGCAACCTGATTTCTGGAATGACAAACGCCCGGCCGGCGTGCCCATGGATATCGATCTGGGAGCCTACAAGTCGGTAATCGAGGTGTTCGAGCGTTCCTGCAAGAAGTTTGCTGATCGCCCGGCGTTCAGCAACATGGGCGTGACCCTGACC